>DAIUKI010000092.1:0-8734 GCA_036848255.1 Bacteroidales bacterium
CTTCAAGGTGTATTGTGGCAACATATTCCTTATCAAGATCACGGAAATCGTCAATTCTCTTTGTGGCCCTTCCCGTACAGATTATCATCAGGCCGCCAGCAAGGGGATCAAGCGTCCCGGCATGGCCTATTTTTATTTTCTTAATGCCAAGTGCGCTCCTTATTATGATCCTTACCTTGTTGACAAGATCAAAGGATGTCCAGTAGAGAGGCTTATCAAATAACAATACCTGCCCCTCCTCAAAAGATGAGATCTTTTCAGAAAACATGCAGACCCAATAAGAGTGAATATATGCCAACCAGAACGCAATACACTGCAAACCATTTAAGACTTCCCTTTTTCACAATATTGATCATCCATGTGCAAGCAAGGTATCCGGAAATGAAAGCTGCCAGAAATCCAACAAGTATTACACCAAGGGATGTTCCCTCCTTTGAGAAATTACCGGAGGTCATTTCAAGGAAGTTAGCGCCGATAATAGGTACCAAAACCATAAGGAAAGAGAATTTTGCGATATCCGATTTTTTGTTCCCAAGCATCATTCCGGTGGCAATTGTAGCTCCAGAACGTGAGATCCCTGGCAGAACAGCCAGAGCTTGTGCCAAACCGATAATGAAGGAATCCAGATAAGTCATCTCCCTTTCCCTTGGCCTGATAATCAGGGTAAGTCCAAGGAAGAGTGCACTTATAAGGAATTCGATCCCAAGCGAGATCATGTTACCCGCAAAAAACCTGGTTGCTATCTGACTCATGAAAAGACCACTTATCCCAACAGGTATCATTGATATGAAAAGCTTGATGACATAACGGGTCTCATCATTCATCTTAAATGCAAAAAAACCTTTTAACAAGCCTGCAATTTCTTTCCAAAGGACAAAAAGGGTACTGAGGACAGTAGCTCCGTGAACGGCGATCGAGAAATAAAAATTCGCTTCATGATCGATCCCGAAAAGATATTTTCCAAGTTCAAGGTGTCCGGAACTGCTTACCGGTAAAAATTCCGTCAGTCCCTGTATCAGACCAAGGACAATGGCTTCAAATATATTCATCAGGGATTTCTTAAGACTTATTTATCGGAGCTTTTAGGCTTTTTCATTATCGCCCAGATCTCAAAAATGAATCCTGCAAGCACAACAATGGGTGCAAGGGTAATTCTTCTGAAACTGAATATTTTGTCGCTGAACTCATTTGGATCTTCCGATTTTCCACCAATCATCAGAAGGAAACCAGCCACGATTATTGCAAAACCAATAGCAAGCAGCTTGTAGTTTTCACGACCAAGGGCAAAATTCAGCTTTTCCTTATTTTCATTTTTAACTGCCATGATTCAATTATATAATTTATCTTCAGAAATTACGAGGTACCGGTTAACCGACAGGAATGTCGAAACCAGGTTTATCAAAATACCGGCAATAATCAATAAAATGCCGAGAATTACAAGAAGTTTTGTGCTCTCAAACGTAAAAAGCATCAGGAACTCCTTCTCAATCAGATAAAGCAGTCCCATCAGAAGAAGCATCGCTGTAAGTGCAGCAAGCACTCCGTGGTAGATACTTCTGATCAGGAAAGGCTTCCGGATGAATGACCTTGTGGCCCCGACCAGCTGCATTGTCCTTATCAGGAACCTTTTGGAATAAATTGCCAGCCTGATTGTGTTATTTATAATAGTAACTGCTATCAGAAAGAGAAATGAACTGATTATCAACAGGAAAATACTGATCTTGCGCACATTCTCATTAATAAGGTAGAGTAGTGAATCTTCATACCAGACCTCCTTTACAAAGGGATACTCCAGGATATATTTTTCAAACTTCCCGACGCTGTCGCGGTTAGTATAGCCGGCATACAGGTATACATCAATTGATGGAGGAAGAGGGTTGTCGCCAAGAAAACTTATAAAATCCTCACCCATCTCTTCTTTCATTTTTACAGCAGCTTCATCCCTGGATACATATTCGGTAGACTTAACGGATGGTTTGGCATCAAGATCCTTTTGAAGCATCCTTATATCTGCTTCCCTGGCATCCTCATCGAGAATAACTGAAAATGAAAGGCTCTCCCTGAAATAGTCGGAAAGCTCCTTTGCATTTATAATTACAAGTCCCAGTATTCCCAGCAAAAACAGGACCAGTGAAACACTTATAACGAGTGTCAGGTACGAACCACCCAGTTTTGCCTTTGAAAATCCTGTTTCCTTTTTCTTCACTAACTAAAATTTTAAACCCACCCCAGCCCTCAGAGGAGGGGAGCCTAAATCAATCAAGAATTGTGATCCATCCAAACTCATCCGGTGCATCGCCATACTGAATAGATACCAGCTTGTTATACAGTTCCATGGTAACCCTGCCCGGTTTCCCGTCCCTGCAGTATTCATAAACCTTATTTTTGTCAGGGTCGACGATCCTGGCGATCGGGCTTATAATTGCTGCTGTCCCGCATGCTCCTGCTTCAGAAAATTCTGCAAGCTCTTCAACGGGAACCCGTCTTCTTTCAGTCTTAAGGCCAAGTGAACCGGCTGCTTCAATAAGGCTCATGTTCGTGATCGATTTCAGGATCGATTCAGATTTTGGTGTTATATAGGTATTGTTTTTTATTCCGAAGAAGTTTGCCGGACCGCATTCATCAATATATTTTTTTCTTTTTGCATCAAGAAATATGGCGCTTGCATATCCTCCTTTCTTCGCAGCTACTGCAGCTCGGAGGCTGGCGGCATAATTGCCCCCGACCTTGTATATCCCTGTACCCTTTGGCGCAGCTCTGTCAACATCCCTGCAGATAAGCATGCTTACAGGCTTGATTCCTCCCTTGAAATAAGGACCTACCGGTGTTACAAAAACAATGAAAGTATACTCGCAGGAAGGTTTGACTCCAACCTCAGCTCCGCTGCCGTATAAAAGAGGGCGGATGTAAAGGGAAGCTCCCGAGCCATATGGCGGGATGAACTTTTTGTTAAGCTGCACCACCCGGAAAATTGCCTCTCTGAACTTTTCTACCGGAAACCTTTCCATCATGATCCCGTCAGCCGACCTAAGTAATCTTTTGGCATTCTCTTCCCAGCGGAACAACCTTATCTTCCCATCTTTTCCCATATAGGCCTTCAGACCCTCAAATGCTTCCTGACCATAGTGCAGTCCGGTAGCAGCAATATGGATTTCAATAAATTCGGAGGTGGATACTTCTAGTTCTCCCCATTTGCCATTCCTGTAAAAACAACGGATATTGTAATCAGCTTTGACATATCCGAATGGCAGGTTTTTCCAGTCAGGGTTCTCCATAACTCTCAAATTTAAAAATTTGCAGTAAAAGTACATTTTTATAACCAATCTCCGGCAGGTTTTCTCCCGGAAAATCGATTAATTATCCCATTCATGAAGCTTTGCGATCTGCTCTTCAAGAGGCACGCTTCTGAGGATCTTCCCGGTGCTGGTAAGGAAATCATGGTCGGTCAGCAGAGTTTTCTGAGTTATTTTCCAGGTTCCCAAACCGGTTTTAATTCCATGTTCATTCCTTTCCCTCAGAAGCTTTTCGCTAAGTTTGAAATAATCCACCCTGCCCAGATAGTCGTACCTTGCATCGTGCAGGATCCTGTCGGTATCCGACTCATAATTTTCATTGAAGGAGTTGGTAATGAGTACCCTGGCAGCGGCGATATAGCTTTCGTCGAAACCGAAGCGGGGAAGCATTTCGTCCATCAATTTGCGTGAACCCTCAGCAGGATTATTATAATCAGTCATGTATCCGGTTATCAGGAAGATCGAGGCAAGTTTAAGATTTACATATTCTTCAACGGGCAGCCGCTCAGCATTTGCAAGCAATTCAGCCTGGCTGGTGATGCTAACTGCAAGCTGCGCATTATGAAACCACAGGGTTGGAGGTGCCTCATCAATGAACATCTTGTTGACGGTTTCCTCAACATCCTGAAGCTTGATAAGCTGCATCATGAATCTGAATCTGCTGTTGGGATTTCCGTTTTCATCGCTGAGTCCAGGGATAATTCCCTTAACAAAATACATTTCGAGTTCCCCTTTGTATTTTACCGGCATTTTTCCGCGGTATTCGCAAACGAAGAATTCCTTTACAAACTCATATGTTGCTCCTGAAATATTTATCCTGCCTGCTTCTCCGGAAGACTCCATGCGGCTCGCTGTATTGACCGTATCACCCCAGATATCATACGAAAGCTTTTTATGACCAACGACACCGGCTATCACTGTTCCGGTATGGATCCCGATCCTGATATCCCAGTATTTAATACCCTTGATAAGTGATGCCTCCTTCAGCTTTTTCATATACTCCTGCATTTCAAGGGCGGCCAGTATGACTTCAACCGGATTTGTTCTGTTCTTTTCGGGTATCCCTCCGGCACACATGTAAGCATCACCTATGGTCTTGATCTTTTCAATCCTGAATTTCTCAACAACCGAATCGAAATGAAAAAAGAATTTGTCAAGCTCATCAATCAGCACTTCGGGATTCATTTCTTCAGCTATCTGGGTAAAACCCTGAATGTCGGAAAAGAGAACAGTAACAAAATTGTATTTGGTCTTTGTTGCCTTTCCCTTTTCCATTATTTCATCGGCCGTATTCTTGGGAAGAAGGTTGGCCAGCAGTGCTTCAGTCTTTTCGTTAACCTTTACAAGATCTTCATTCTTCTTGTTTATAAGGTGCTCGAGCACTTCCTGCCTGCGTCTGAACTTACGATCCAGAAGCTTGTAAATTGCAATTTGGATCATCAATAACACGATTAGTCCGATGACAAATACAGGGAACTTCAGAGTGATCCCCTGCGAGTCAGGAGCATTTGCAAAGGATTGGATGGAAAACGCTGCTGCAAGGGAAATTTGACAAAATGAAAAGTTCAACTTCTTCATTAGCAGCATTAACTTAATTTTGAATGATCTGTTATCAAATGTATCAATTAACTTTATTAACGCCAAACTTCAAACCCGATTGTGACGTTGGTGAACTTTCGTCACTTTTACTAATTTCGCCAAAGAAATTCTGACTTGCATGGAAATTATTTTTGCCTCAAACAATCTGAATAAAATACTGGAGATCAATAATGTCCTCGGGAACAGCTTCAGGCTGTTAAGCCTGAACGACATCAACATGAATGAGGATATAGCTGAGAATGAAATGACCCTCGAGGGAAATGCGCTCCATAAAGCGCGCCATATTTACAAGGCCACCGGGATGAATGTCTTTGCCGACGATACGGGCCTTGAAGTTGAAGCGCTGGGTGGCAGTCCCGGAGTTCATTCTGCCAGGTTTGCAGGAGAAAGCAAAAATTCTGGTGCCAATATAGAGAAACTTCTGTCTCTTCTTGAAGATAAAGCTAACCGGAATGCCCGGTTCAGAACTGTAATTGCACTTATAATTGAGGGGAAGGAATATATTTTTGAAGGTACCGTAAAAGGATTGATAATCAGTGAAAGGAGAGGAAATAAAGGATTCGGATACGATCCGGTGTTTGTTCCGGAGGGAAAAACATTGACGTTCGCTGAGATGGAACTTGATGAAAAGAACACGATATCGCACCGTGCCAGAGCTTTTGAAAAGCTTAAAATGTTCCTTTCAGGAAATCTACAAACACCCGGGGATATAAATGCCATGCAGATGCCCGTATAAATGACAAGAAAGCTGCTTTGGATAACTGTTCTTTCTCTCATTTCCGGATGGCTTGCCAGCCAGATGCCAGTCGGTTCCTGGTCAGATCATTTGAGGTATAATACTGCAAGTGCCATTGCCGGAAATTCCTTAACGATTTATGCATCAACCGGATCTTCAATTCTTGCCTGGAACAAGGAGTTCAATGAGCTCAGAAGGCTATCCCCGGTGAATGGTCTTTCGGAAACCGGAATAAGTGATATCAGCTGGTCCGAAGAAAAAAGCATGCTTGTCATCGCCTATGAAAGCACTAATATTGATCTCTTTACCGGTAACACTGTTCATAACATCCCTGAGATCCGAAACAAGTTCACTCCCGGAACTAAAAGGATCAACAGGGTAAGAACCCTTGGAAAGAATGCTTATCTGGCCACCGGATTCGGGATTGTCATAATAGATCTTGAAAAGCAAGAAATTCATGATACCTGGAAGCCGGGACCCGGGACCGAAAATAATGAGGTCTACGATATAGCTTTTGGAAATGGCAGTGTTTATGCGGCAACAGAAAACGGACTCTGGCAGGCTGACATTTCAAACCAGGGCCTTGCATATTATGGAAACTGGGATCTGCTAAGCATACCTGAACCTGGTTCGTTCTGCAACCATCTGATCTTCTCCGGTGAGACTCTTTACTGCAATGTTCCGCAGGGGTCGGCCGGAGACAGAATTTATGCAATCAATGGGGAAATAAAGCTCTTTTCATTCAGCCCCGGAATAATCATTAATTCATTTGATCCTGCACCACGGGGATTTACAATTTCCTCGGCAAACTTCCTGAAACATTACAATTCCGACGGATCGCTGATAAATTTAATCGATTCGTACGGTTGGGGACCACCTGATATATCGCAGGGTATTGTCATTGGCAGTGACCTTTGGATCGCTGATAAAAATCACGGAATTGTGATGGGAAAGAACATGACTGAATTTGCCGGACTTTCACTCTCCGGTCCTTCAATTAATGAGGTTGCTAATATAACTTCAGTAAACGGGAAAACCATTTTATGCGCCGGAGGAATTGACAATTCATGGAATGGCCTGAAAAGGTCCTTTCAGGTCTCCATCCATGAAAACAACCTGTTTACAAACATTGTCCATGGCATATCGACCGATGCGATGCGGTCCTTTATCGATCCTGCGAACAGCTCCCGCTTTTTCATTTCATCATGGGGCAGCGGCCTGTACGAATATGAGAACAACATTCTGGTGAAACATTACGATTCATCAAATTCGCCGCTTCAGAACAGCGGCACTACCGTCCCGGAAACAAAGGTCTGCGGTCTTGCCATGGATAAATCAAAAAATCTATGGATCACCCAGCCTGATGGAACAGGAAACATTAAGATACTTAAACCGGATGGGAGCTGGATTCTATTTCCTGTAACCATTAATGCCCCTCTTGCAGGTGACATTATTTCAACCGGGAACGGACAGATGTGGATAATCCTGCCCGGCGGTCATGGATTGTTTATCATCGATGACAATAACACAACTGATTTTTTTACGGATGACAGGATGAGGAAACTGACTGTCAGGGACAGTGATGGAAAGATCATCAATAACGTATTTTCTGCAGCTGAGGATCTTGATGGCAATATCTGGATCGGCACCGATCAGGGACCAGTAATTTACGATAACGCCGATTTGATATTTGAAGATGCAATAAGAGGGACCAGAATAAAGGTCGCGAGAAATGATGGTTCCGGTCTGGCCGATTTCATGCTTGGGACAGAATCCATTACGGCAATATCGGTTGATGGGGCAAACAGAAAATGGTTTGGAACAAAAAGTTCAGGCGCTTATCTTCTCGCGGCCGACGGGACAGAAGTGATTAAAAGCTACAATACCTCGAACAGTCCCATGTTTTCCGATTCAATTGCTTCCATTGCAATCGACAACATAACAGGAGAAGTATGGTTCGGAACATCTGAGGGGGTCCTTTCCGTACGGGAGCTGGCAACTTCAGGCCGGCAGTCCTACAATGATGTGTACTCGTTCCCAAATCCCGTCAGGGAAGGCTACCTGGGAAATGTAACAATTACCGGTCTTATGAAAGAGACACAGATTAAAATAACTGACATCAGCGGAAATCTCGTTTATGAAACAAGGTCGGAAGGAGGCCAGGCATCGTGGGATCTCTCAACTTATGACGGGCGGAGGGTAAAAACGGGAGTTTACATTGTTTTCTGTGCATCAAGCGATGGCACAGAATCGTGTGTTACAAAAATCCTTGTTGCGGGAAAATAATCAGCCGGTAATAAGGCTCTGAATCCTTTCAATCTGGAGCTGTTTGTTCACTTCCCTGAGGCTCCTGGCTGTTTTCGTGAAATACTGATGCCCCGATATGAATTTAACCTGCATCTTGTTCCATTCATTCAGGTCCTTCATTTTGTTCTGGGCTTTAAGCTCCTCGAAAAGAGTATTTGATACGGGGATAAAATCGCTTCTGCCAAGGTAGTCGAGATCCGAGTCGCAAATAATTTCTTCCAGGAGGGTTGAAGGCTTCGGAGGTAGTTTGGTTGACATGATTATTGAACAAATTCTGTCAATCTGTTCAGGGGAATAATTATACCCGGGTAAAATTTTTCTGGCGTATTCCGTTCCATGAAGCTCGTGATTGTCGAACGAGACAGTTATCCCGGTATCATGAAAAAGCCCGGCAGTCTTCAGCAGCAGGATCTCCTCATCTGTGCATCCTTCAGCCCAGCCTATCAGCTCGACTTCGGTAACCACGTCGACGGTATGTTTTACATTATGATAGAAAACATAGGCTGGAAGTTCCTTTTCAAGTTTGTCTAGGATCATTTCCTGCAAATCGGTAAATTGTATCAGACCGAATTTTATCCTGAATGATGTATTGGGGATGACCCCATTGCCGTCGGCTGAAAATTCAGGCTTTAATCCTTTAACCCTGAAAATCTGAAGGTCACCTTTGTACTTGACAGGAAGCTTCCCGAAATACTCGCAGTCAAAAAATTCCTTCACAAGTTCATAAGTCATTACGGAGATCAGGATGGACCCGTTTTCTGAAAGAGCCTCCAGCCGGCTCGCATTATGCACCGTATCA
>DAIUKI010000093.1:0-8734 GCA_036848255.1 Bacteroidales bacterium
GCAACTTCTCTGGGACTGGGGGTTTCCGATAAGAGTAAAATTGATTTGAAGACGTTTGATTTGAGCTAAAACGGGAATTAGAATCTTCAACAAAAAAAAAGAAATGCACAAACTATCATGCATCCTTATAATAGTAATAACTGCCTCACGTGTTTCACTTGCCCAGTTACCGGAAAATTTCCCGGTCATTGACAAATCCGATCTTCCCGGGGCGAACTTTTCTGCCCCACGGATATTTAACAGCTCTGCCCTTTTCGGGTATATAAATGGGGGCGCCGAACTCTATCTTGAATATGGATTTTCAACTGTTTCGGTTACGGAAATTGAATATATGCAGGGGAAATACAAGACAGAGATCTATAAGATGAACGGATCGGAGGAGGCTTTCGGGATATTCTCAGTGTCGAAATACCGGTGCCTTGATATGCCTGCCCTGGCTGAATTCACGTGCCGCACAAAGTATCAGCTTCAGATATGCAAGGGACCCTATTATATAAGTATTATAAACAGTACAGGTTCAGAATCCGACAGCATTGCCTCTGCTGCGATCGGGAAAATATTAACTGGCAAAATCAGGGATGAAGAGCTGGATCTGTCAGTATATCTGCCAGGGATTTCCCGGGAGGTAGTAAAGTCGAAGTGCATCCTTGCAAAGGGTAAGCTGGGGATTATGAATGGATCACCTGATCATGAGGACTTTTTTCTGGGAATTAACGATTACACTGCAATAATTGTGAATAGTGAAAAGACAATTATTTCGATCAGGTTCGGGAATGATTCATCATATAAACAATTCCTGGAACTCCATAAGCTTAAAGATGATGCCATTGAAGCTGATGGCAGGATCAAAAAGATTGCCACGAATCATTTATTAATTGAATTGCCCGACTAGTGTCAGGTACCGAAATCACAAATCCGAAATCCGAAATGATCTTGAAAGAGTTTGCATAACAAAATAAGAAAAACCTATGGATATTTTTAAGCCACTCGATCTCTCAAGCGATACTCAGGAGCCTTCTATTGAAAGCACCGAAAAAGTGAGGTGCCTTATAATCGGATCAGGTCCAGCTGGTTATACAGCTGCCATTTATTCTGCAAGGGCCAATCTCAAACCGGTGGTATACACAGGCCTTCAGATGGGCGGACAGTTGACCACAACAACCGAGGTTGACAATTACCCCGGGTATCCCGAAGGTGTTACCGGTCCGGCAATGATGGAAGACCTCAAAAAGCAGGCAGAGCGATTTGGGGCAGAGGTCCGTTTCGGAATTGCAACAAAGGTCGATTTTTCTGGCAAAACGCTTAAGGTGATAATTGATGAAGAAAAAGTAGTTGAGGCAGATGCAGTTATCATTGCCACAGGAGCTACAGCAAGATATCTTGGCCTTGAGGCTGAATCGAAGTACTCAGGAATGGGGGTATCGGCATGCGCCACCTGCGACGGCTTCTTCTATAAAGGAAAGGACGTGGCCGTTGTCGGTGGTGGAGACACCGCTGCCGAGGAGGCAACTTATCTGGCAGGTTTGTGCCGGAAGGTTTACCTCGTGGTAAGAAGAAATGTTCTGAGGGCTTCTAAACCAATGCAGGAAAGGGTTTTACACACTCCGAACATTGAGGTGCTATGGGAACATCAGGCTACAGATCTGTATGGGGAGAATGGAGTTGAGGGAATGGTCCTTGTCAAACATAAAGGAACCCCGCAGGAGGAGATAGTCAAAGTAAAGATTGACGGATTTTTTCTGGCAATAGGACATACTCCGAATTCTGATATCTTTAAGGATTTTCTTGAAACGAACGAAGCAGGATACATCATAACAATTCCCGGTACATCAAAAACCAATATTCCGGGGGTTTTTGCCGCAGGTGATATTCAGGATCCGGTTTACCGCCAGGCCATAACGGCAGCCGGATCGGGGTGTATGGCAGCCATCGACGCAGAAAGATACCTGTCAGAAAAATCAAACCAGAATGAAAACATTTAAAAAGACATTCCGGATAAATGCTGAGCCTTCAGATATTTATTCCGCATTGACGAATCCTTTGACCATCGAACTCTGGTCAGGTTATCCGGCTGAAATGTCTACTGAGCCGGGTTCGGAATTTTCGTTGTGGGAAGGAGATATCACTGGGAAAAACCTCGAATTCATAAAGGACAGGAAAGTTGTACAGGAATGGTACTTTGGTGATCAGTCTGAAAAGTCAATTGTCACGATAAGCATAAGCGCCGATGGGGAAAACTCCTTTGTGACTGTTGAGCATACGAATATCCCTGATGATGAGTTCTCTCAGATTGCAGAAGGCTGGAGAGAATTCTATTTTGGGGCGATAGCCATCTTTTTCAATCCTAATTTTTGAACTCAGCCGTGAAATTCATTTCAGGCTTCGGATTCACCATAAGATCATAAATATCTTCACAACATGCATATATAAGGGTTGCTATCCCTTTGTAGCATAATGTCTCTGCGTATTTCTGCATCCGGTTGTTCCAGTCAGGGATCCACGACAGGATATGCTGGAAAATAAATCTTTTGATCTCATTCCTCATTTCAGATCTGCATGCATCGTCATCCATCGAAAGATACTTCTCGTTGAGAAGTGTCAGAAAAAGCAATTCTTTTCCAAGATTGTCATCGGGGATATTGGAGTGTGTCCTTTTCTGCCATCCATAAGCATTATAGAAATCCGCAACTTTCTCAGCTCCCAATGCTTCTGCAAGAGTTGAATCGGTGTAACTTGATTTTAAAGGCGGAGCAAGAGGCTGACCTGAAGCTGAAAACAGCCTGTTGAAATCATCCTGCAGCATTTTTCCGCAAAGGGTTTTATCCCTGCACGATTCCCTGAGCTGTGACGACGCTTCGAAAAATCGCGGATTATTGCTTTTTACGGGAAGGGCTTTTAAAATACCTTTCGACCAGAAATCGACAACACATTCCTCTGTAGGTTCGTACATTATCATACTTCCTGCAAAATAGAGTAACATGTTGTACCCCTTCAAAAGGTTTTTCTGGTTTTTATCCGCATTGAATTCCATTCCTGATATTTAGAATTTTATTAAATTCTGGCTTTATTTAATGTGAGATCATTTACACTAATAAAACCGGCAGGCATGGAAAATGTTCAATTATTTCGTGAAATCCGCCATTACAGGTGGATACTCATCATTGTCGACCTTACGCTTGATTTCAACAAATGATCTAACAGTATAATCGACATCTTCGAGGGTGTGAATCGCCGTAGGAATAAGGCGGAGCATGACAACATCCTTTGGAACTACGGGATATATTACAACCGAACAGAAGATATTATAATTCTCCCTGAGATCATATATAAGCTGGGTAACCTGGGTCAGACCGCACTTAAAGAATACCGGAGTTACCGGCGATTCGGTTTTGCCGAGATCAAGTCCTGCCTCCTTTAAACCGTTTTGCAGGGCTCTTACAATGGTCCATAGTTTTTCGCGGTATTCAGGATGAGAACGGATCAGTTCCAGCCTCTTTATCGCTCCCAGAGTCATTGCCATCGGAAGTGATTTTGCATAGATCTGTGAGCGGAGATTATATCTCAGGTAATGAACAACTTCCCGGGTGCTTGCAACAAATCCTCCGATTCCGGCCATTGACTTAGCAAAGGTTGCAAAGTACACATCTATCTGATCCTGAACGCCAAAGTGTTCACCTGTACCTCTCCCTTCAGCCCCCATTGTTCCGAATCCGTGGGCATCGTCGACAAGGAACCTGAAATTGTATTTCTTTTTTAGATCGGCTATTTTGTCGAGCTTGCCCAGATCACCCGCCATTCCAAAAACACCCTCGGTAATAACAAGTATTCCGCCTCCCGATTCTTCGATAAGCCTGGTGGCTCTCTGAAGCTGCTTTTCACAGCTTTCGATATCATTATGGGCATAAACGAACCGTTTTCCGAAATGGAGCCTTAAACCGTCCATAATACAGGCGTGTGACTCGGAATCATAAACTATCACGTCGCGTCTGTCGACCAGGGCATCGATTATGGAGACCATCCCCTGGTAACCATAATTCAGCAGATATGCATCCTCCTTCATTTCAAACTCAGCAGCCATTTTCTCAAATCTTTCATGATTTGAAGATTGTCCCGACATCATCCTTGCACCCATCGGATACGCTAGACCGTATTCCTTTGTATATTCTGCATCTGCTTTCCTGACTTCCGGATCGTTTGCAAGTCCGAGATAATTATTCAGACTCCAGGTGAGTACCTGTTTACCCCTGAAAGTCATTCTTGCTGCTATTTCTCCCTCAAGTTTTGGAAATGTAAAATAACCATGGGCGATACCGGAATATTGTCCCAACGCTCCCTTGTCAGATTTGATCTTATCGAAAATGTCCATTTCGTGATGCTTTTAAAATTTTGCACAAATGTAAGGATAAACGGGTATTAACAGATACCTATTTATACCTAATTTGTCAGGGAAAAAGGAAATCGAAATTTTTCCAGTGGACCATTAATTGAGGCTAAAACCTGTCCAGATGTTAATTATTACGGCAACTTGCTTTAATTCAAAAAATAATTGTACTTTTGCGCAACATTTTTTATATGAGAGTCAGTCTATACTTTATAATTCTGATAGCAATACTGGTCAGCTCCTGCGGGGAATATGAGAAACTCCTGAAGAGTTCCGATTATGAACTAAAGAAAGCAAAAGCCCGGGAGTATTACGCCACCCAGCAATACGCAAGGGCATCTGAGCTTTTCGCTCAGGTAATACCCAGGTTCAGGGCCACTGAGGAAGCCGAAGAGCTCAACTGGCTTAATGCCCAATGTTTCTATGGTATGAAGCAGTACGACATGGCCGGATCATATTTCAAGTCGCTGGTTGAACAGTATCCTTTCGGAAAGTATGCAGAAGAGGCCACTTTCCTTGGAGCATTTTGCGATTACAATCTTTCTCCGAGGGCGGAACTGGATCAGGAAAGTTCAAGAAACTCGATTGAGGGGTTCACAGTGTTCATCAACAGATTCGGAAACAGCCCGAAGGTTGAAGAGGCAAAGGGTTATATCAAGACTCTGGAGGATAGGCTCGTTGAGAAATCATATATGAATGCAAGGCTCTATTACAATATGAGGGAATACAAAGCCGCTGTCACCGCTTTGTCGAACAGCCTGAAGGAGTATTCCTATTCAAAATACAGGGAGGAAATGATGTATCTCAAGCTTAACTCGCTCTTCCTTTATGCAGAAAACAGCTTCGCCAACAAGCAAAAGGAGAGATACCAGGCTACGCTTGATGACTATTTTTCATTCATGGAAGAATATCCTGAAAGCAGATATTCAAAGGAAGTAATGAAGATCTATGAGGATACTGCAAAATATCTCAAGATTACAGACACAGCTAATTTAGTCAAAACTCAGTAAATAAATATGGATTACAGAAAATCGATGGCGCCTTCAACAACAGTTACCCGTAATATGGAACTGATGGTCAAAGATACCGGAAACATTTATGAGACAGTCATAATTGTTTCAAGAAGATCTAACCAGATATCGGTCGAAATGAAGCAGGAACTCAACAAAAAGCTCGAAGAGTTTGCATCATATACCGATAATCTTGAAGAAGTTTTTGAAAACCGCGAACAGATTGAGATTTCAAAATTTTATGAAAGGCTGCCGAAGCCTTCACTTATTGCTCTTCAGGAACTTGAGGAAGGAAAGATCTTTTACCGTAATCCTGATACTTCTGCCGGGAAAAGCAAAATATAGCACTTAATGCTTAAGGGGAAGAAAATACTTATCGGAGTAACCGGAGGTATTGCGGCTTACAAAATGGCAACCGTGATCCGGTTACTTGTTAAGGAAGGATGCGAGGTCAGAGTTTTAATGACCACACATGCCAAAAACTTTATCACACCCCTGACGCTTGCGACATTATCTAAAAACCCAGTTCTGACTGAGTTTTACAACACTGAGAACGGAAGCTGGAACAGCCATATCGATCTGGGTATATGGGCCGACCTTTTTCTGATAGCCCCTGCAACGGCAAATACTATAGCCAAAATGGCAAACGGTATTGCCGATAACCTCCTCCTTACAACTTATTTGTCATCACGCTGCCCTGTTTTTGTGGCGCCCTCCATGGATACGGATATGCTCGTACATAAAGCAACGAAAACAAATATCGACACCCTGAGATCGTTTGGGAATTATATCCTTGATGCACCGGAAGGTGAGCTTGCCAGCGGACTTACTGGAAAAGGCCGTATGTCGGAACCGGATGAAATGGTCAG
Organism: Bacteroidales bacterium; assembly: GCA_036848255.1. Taxonomy (GTDB): domain Bacteria; phylum Bacteroidota; class Bacteroidia; order Bacteroidales; family VadinHA17; genus LD21. Next base: position 6,261 of record DAIUKI010000093.1, read on the forward strand.
GGAGATTAAAACCTTCTTTTCAAAAAAAAAAATCATAAGCCTCTGACCGGGAAGCGGATCCTGATTAACGCAGGTCCGACTCATGAGAAGATCGATCCCGTTCGCTATATCAGCAATTACTCATCGGGAAAAATGGGTATCGCCCTCGCTGATGCCGCCGTTGAATACGGAGCTGAAGTTGAGCTGGTTCTCGGACCGGTGAGCAGGGTGCCCGTAAATAATTCAATAAATATCATCAACGTTATTTCAGCTGAATCCATGGCGTCGGAATGCCTTGCCAGGTTTCCGGGATGCGATATTGCAATACTGGCTGCGGCAGTAGCCGACTTCACTCCCGAAAAGGCCGAAGGGAGAAAGATAAAAAGGACAGGTGATGAAATTGTTCTGAGGTTGAAGCCCACAAAAGATATAGCTCAAACCCTTGGAAAGATGAAAAAAAGTTCTCAGATACTTGCAGGATTTGCCCTTGAGACTCACAACGAAATTGTAAACGCTGCTGCAAAACTACGGCGCAAGAACCTTGACCTGATAGTAATGAATTCAATGCAGGACAAGGGGGCAGGTTTCGGCAATGATACCAACAGGATAACCATAATTGACAGAAACAATATTATTCATAAATTTGAGTTGAAATCAAAGGAAGAAGTGGCAAGGGATATTCTTGACAAAATCGTTTCTTTGCTTAAAAGCTTACCGGAATGAGTCTAATGAGATCATTGAGATATTTTCTACTGATTGTCCTGTTATCAGGCGCTGATGAAATTTATTCCCAGGAGCTTAACTGCAACGTGCAGGTCTCGGCACAGAAAATACAGGGTTCAAACCGCCAGGTCTTTGAATCGATGCAGCGCGACATCTATGAATTCATGAACAATACTGTTTGGACCAACCATGTTTACAGCTATGCGGAAAGGATCGACTGTAACATTCTGATAAACCTTACCGACCAGTATTCGGCTGATGAGTTCAGGGGAACCATCCAGATTCAGCTGAAGCGCCCGATCTTCAACACTACCTACAATTCGACGATGCTGAATTTTATGGATAATAATTTTCAGTTCAGGTATGTCGAATTCCAGCCTCTTGAATTTGACCCTAATTCCTACCGTTCGAGCCTGGTTTCGGTCCTTGCTTATTATGCTTACATGATCATCGGGTTTGATTATGATTCCTATTCCCCGTTGGGAGGGACCGAATTTTTCCAGGTTGCGGAAAAAATTGTGACAAATGCACAGAATGCTTCTGAACCTGGGTGGAAACCTTATGACGGATCAAGAAACAAAAACAGGTACTGGCTTGTAAAAAACGTTCTCGATAAGGAATATGAGGGAGTCAGAAGGTTCATACACGAATATAACATAAACGGTCTTGACAGAATGGAGTCAAAAACGGCCGAAGCCAGGACAATTATAGCAGAGAGCCTTAAGTTGTTACAGGAGGTTTACAGGGCAAAACCTGATCCATACATGTACCTTATCCAGATTATTCTGGAATCGAAGACAGATGAGCTTGTATATATATTTTCAGACGCATTTCCGGAGGAGAAAAGCCGCGTCATACAAATTCTGATTGAGATAGATCCGGGAAACAAGTCAAAGTATGAGAAGATAACCGCAGCCAACTAATCATTTACACCCGGCTATGCTTTTAAAACTTGCTGTTCAGAATTATGCCCTGATAAGAGAACTGAATCTTTCTCTCGAAAATGGGCTTACTATAATAACAGGTGAAACAGGAGCCGGAAAATCAATACTGCTTGGTGCACTTTCACTTATCCTTGGCGCAAGAGCCGATTCCTCAGTGCTTCTTGATAAAACTGAGAAATGTGTCGTTGAGGGCACTTTTAAAATAGAGGAGTACGATCTTGAGGATTTCTTTACAAAAAATAATCTCGATTTTGAAAGTCCTGCAATCCTCAGGCGTGAAATAAATCCTGCAGGAAAATCGAGGGCTTTTATTAATGATACTCCTGTGACTATAAGCCTTATTAAGGAGCTTGGAGACAGACTGATAGATATTCATTCCCAGCACCAGGTCCTTATGCTTAATGATAATGCTTTTCAGCTTAATATAATAGATTCATTCGCAGGAACCGGGCAAATCCGGAATAAATACCGGACTGACTATAATAGTATAAGGAAGCTTCAGAAAGAGTTCGATGAACTGAAAGAGAGATCCGACAGGAATAAAGCTGACCTTGAGTATTTCAAATTTCTTCTTAACCAGCTGGAAGAAGCTAAACTCCGGAAAGGGGAGCAGGAGGAACTGGAAAAAGAGCAGAAACTTCTGGAAAATGCGGAAGAAATAAAACTGGCGCTTTCAAACGCATCGCGGATCCTTTCGGGCGAGAATGCCTCATTATTGTCAATGCTGAGAGAGGCCAGGACAATATTGGGAAAGATAGAAGCATTCCTGCCTGCTGAACTCAATATCCCTTCACGCATGAACTCTGTGTTCATAGAGCTCGACGATCT
>DAIUKI010000094.1:0-8693 GCA_036848255.1 Bacteroidales bacterium
ATCGGAATTCTGGATGTCGAATCGATCTTCGGCTGATTTTAAATGTTAAACGGTTCGTCTGGTTTTGTATCCACTTAGACCGTAATAAACTATAAAGGCAAAACAGGCAAGCGGTACGATAAATCCAAGCGCCATTGTCGAAACATCTGCAATATACCCCATCAGAACAGGAACAAGTGCACCACCAACAATAGCCATCACAAGGAATGATGATGCTTTCTTTGTCATGGGACCCAGATCCTTAATGCCAAGGGCAAAAATCGTCGGGAACATCACAGACATAAAGAAATAAGTTGAGAAGAGGGCAACCACTGATGTCCAGCCCAATCCGGCAACAACAAGAGCCATTGTTATAACATTTGCAATGGCATAAAATGCAAGAAGCCTGTTTGGACGAACAACGCGCATGAATATTGTGCTTCCGGTGAACCTTCCGAGCCAGAATAATCCCATCCCTCCTATTCCGAGTATCAGTGAAGCCTGCTGGTTGGTTAGTGCAGGTATTTCCTCAGTCACATAGTTTATAAAGAAGCTGTTGATTCCCGTTTGCGCTGCGACATAAAGGAACTGGGCAATTACTGCAAGTACAAAATGAGGATACTTTAAGAGCTCCTTCAGGCTTCCTCCGCTCTCATTTTCCGATTCCTGGGATTCTTCCCTGACTGTCGGGAACTTTATTTTCCAGAATAACAGAGCGACAATAAGCACCAGGGTGCCAATTAACATGTAAGGAAGTGCTATTGTCGAGAATTTGTTGCTGTTGCCGCTTCCCGAGAAGATAAGCATCCCTCCTACAAGCGGGCCCGCAATCCAGCCCAGGCCGTTGAAGGACTGTGAGAAATTTATCCTCCTCGCGGCAAGGTCAGGCGGACCCAGAACCGTTGTATATGGATTGGCAGCCGTTTCAAGACAGGTTAATCCGCAGGCTATTATAAACAGGCAGAAAAGAAAGCTTCCGAAAGTCTGGATAAAAGTGGCGGGGAACATCAGGAAGGCTCCGCATGCAAAAAGAAGGAGTCCGAAAATAATACCCTTTTTGTACCCGACCTTCTGCATCAGCAAGCCGGCCGGAAGGGCCATAAGAAAATATCCGCCGTAAAAGACAAACTGAAGCAATGCCGATTTAGCTTTCGACATACTCAGCAATTCCTGGAAATGCTTGTTTAGGACATCAATGCATCCGTGAGCAAAACCCCATAGGAAAAAGAGACTTGTCACCAGGATGAACGGGACCATAAATCCCTCGTAAACAAGCTTTTGCCTGTTAACGCCAACAGAAGTGCCGTAATTCATAAACAAATTGATTTAGTCAATACAAGATTGTTATGATTTACGACTTTTCCAATGTTTGGGGAGAATTTTTGTAAAAAATCATGTCAGACAAATGAGCAAGTGAACCGGATTTTAAAGTTTATGGATGTTCAGTCCGCCGCTGATCTCGAATACCATGCCCGTCGAGAAGTTCCAGTCACCGCGGGCAATTGAGGCGACTGCCCTGCCAATGTCGTCAGGCATTCCCCATCTTTTCTGGGGAACAAAACCCTCGTCGATCATCTTATTGTATTTGTCCTTTATCTTGATCGTCATATCGGTCTGAATGATACCCGGCCTAACCTCACAAACCAGGATCCCGTCTTTTGACAACCGGTCGGCAAACAGATTTGCGGCCATACTTAATCCGGCTTTAGAGACGCAATATTCCGTCCTGTTAACAGATGTCAGAACAGCTGAGACTGATGTAATAAAGATGATAACAGGTTTATAGGGAGAAATCTGCGATTTCATCCAGATCATTTCCCTTGCAACTTTTTGCGCGAAAAAGACGGGGCCCCTCAGATTGATATTCATAACCCTGTCGTAACTCTCTTCGGTCATCTCAAGAAGATCGTTCCTGTGAAGCGGTGCTACACCGGCATTATTTACAAGGAAATCAATCCGGCCGTACCGGTCAAGAATATTGGAAACAACCTCTTTCTGGCATTTTGTGCAGGAAATATCCAAACCGACAGGGAAAAATTGTCCTCCATGTTTTTCAACCTCGGCACCAAGGATTTCCATTCCCTCGCTGTCGACCGACCTCGCTATTGCAGCAATATCAAATCCTTCATTTGCCAGCGCAATTGACACAGCTCTCCCTATCCCTCTGGAGGCTCCTGTAATTACAGCTACAGGTTTCCCATTCATGAGAAATGAGTTTTTCAGGTTTGGTTAGTGGCGTTAAAGGTAGCAATTTGTCTGATTCGTTTAACTTTCAATGTATTTATCTTCAAGATATTCTTTCCATATCTTTTCAAACCACAAGTTCTGGAGAGGTATCTCCCTCACCATGACACTGTTTATCTCTACCTTCCCCTTTTTGTATTTCACTTCCTGAATATCCCTTTCAACCTCCCTGTCGTACATGCACAAGTCAATCCTCAGGCAGGGGAAAACAATATCGGACAGGATCAGCTTTCCATCGCGGCTTATTATATATGAACCGCGGCTGCGACCATTTTTAGCTATATAATTTTCTATTGCCTTGAGATAAATCAGATGAGTAAGACAGGCATCTGATATCCTGAAACATTCTGCAAGTTCGCGGGTTGAACCTGCTCCGATCTTTGCGCTGACTTCAGAGAGAAGAGACGAGGCTTCGGCAACAGCCTTTGAAACTTTTTCGCTATCGCGGATTATGCCTCCTGACTGTGACATTCTATGACGGATCCCCGCAAAAACCTGCTTATTAAATTTTTCTCTGCCTGATTTAAGCCAGAAAGATGCCAGATCAAGAACCCGGGAAATGCTTTTTCCGGCCGGGGCCATGAACTGATCCCTTAACGGTGCCGGATAATTATACCGGCGGCTCATGAATTCCGCTGCACGCCAGCTTCCAGCCTGGCCCGAATTAAGCGCTGATCCACCGGGCCTGCGAACACCATGCGATCCGTTCACCTCCCCTACAGGGAAAAGATGCCTGAGATCTGATTCCCACCAGATATTTCCTTTAAGACCTCCGTTGTTGTGCTGTGCGCAAACGCCTATCTCAAGTGGTTCCGATGAAAGATCGATATTATGTTCCCTGTATAGTTCTGCTGCCTGTGAATTCATGGCAATCAGCCTTTCCACCGGAGTCTCCTGAAGTGATCCTGAATTGACCAGGTAGTTTCTGACCTCAGGATCGAGTTCTCCGGGGAGAAACTGATCACTTCCGTTCCATGTCAGGTTTCTCCTGAAATCCAGAAATACCCTCCTTCCTTTTTCCGTTTTTTCCCTCCATACAAGCATATCGATTAGGGAAGATCCGAACCCTGACACTCTTGCAGGATCGAAGGGCCATTCGTAACCTTTCAGAAAAACCGCCTTTGTAAGGCTTGTGTAATCAGGGAAATGCTCATTCAGGAATTCTTTTTCATTTTTACCCCGTTTATCGGTCGAAAAATATCTGGGGATAACCTGCTGATAGCTTCCCGACAGGTTCCACCTGAATTTGAGGGAGGCAATTCCAAACTGCGACTCTGAAAGATTCTGGCCCGTGGCGCCTGCCCTGAACGCCATTCCTATAGAGCCGGTCTGTGAAGCCGGATAAACGCTTTCATCATACATGTCGCCGGGACCGCCGGTACCCAGAACAATATTAACTGCATTGAACAGTACGAATGCCTTCACCGGATCTTTCACCCTGGTATCAATTGCCACGGCTCCGGTAACCTCTGTCCCGTTACTGTTTGTCAGCAGTTCAACAACATGGTGATTGTCAAATACCTTTATTTTTCTTTTCCTGGCCTCATCCGAAAGCACCCTGAACATCATTTTTGATGTGTATGGACCAGCTGAAGTGGCTCTTGCCCTCGGATCATTATCGGTTTTGTATCCAACCCATGAACCATATTTATCATGAGGAAAAGGAACACCAAGATTCACAAGTTTCATAAAAGCCTGAACCGACCCCTGGGCTTCGCACAGGGCAATATCGCCATGCATGCACCTGCCGCTGAACAGGTCGTGAGCCATCTCTCTCACCGAATCAGGTTCACGACCCGAAAGAGACAGCTTATAATAGGTCTGTTTATCCGATCCGGCATTATTCGAAGTGCCTGCACCCCATTTTGTTGTCGCAATGCCAATATCTTCCTGACCCAGCGAATGAAGGCTGACAGCTGCATTGAGGGATGCTGCCCCGCTCCCGATAACAAGGGTATTCAGGCTGTAATACCGTACAGAAAAGCCGTCAATCTGCAACCATTCATTTTCCATTGGTAATCAATTTCTTTAGTTCAACTCCATAGATTTCTTTGTCGTGTATCACACATCCTCCGGACCTGAGACTCCTTATCAGTCTTGTACAGCCTGAACAGGCAATACAGGTCCTGCGGGAATCAGCTTCACCTTTTTTCATCAGATCAAACGGCATTGAGGGATAGGCAAATGAGTTTCTGCCAAAACCCATAAATACGGCATTTCCGTTTTTAATAACCGCTGCTCCGATATTAGGGGCATAATGTCTGAGATATGACCATGCTGAACCGACCATTGATATTCCGGGAAATCTGTCCTGAAAAAATGAGGTCCCGTTTATCATTCTCATAACCCCTTCAAGCGGATGCTCCTCCGGTAAATCCTGCCCGGGAAGCGGATTATTATAAGGCCGGCTTACATGAGGATTGAAATAAGGACTTCCCATTGTAATATTAATGAAGCCGATACCCCTTGATCTCAGGGCATCAGCAAGCAGAAGAGGTTCTGTAAAATCAGCATCACCATTTTCATCAACTCCAAATCCTCCACTGTAAAGATCTGAGATACTCAGACGGGTGGTAACATTGATCTCCGGGACCTCATCCTTTATCCTGTCGATGGTTTCGGTCAGAAACCTGAATCTCCTGGAGGTCTCATTACCTCCAAAAATGCTGTCGATCCTTGTCTTTGCTGAAAGCAGATCAACAACCAGGTATCCGTGACAGGCTTTAATGTCAACAGCATTGAATCCTGCTTTATGGGCAAGTTTTGATGCTTCCACAAACCTGTCCATGATCCTTTTCAGGTCGTCATCGGTTAATACCTGAGGCGGTATTTTGTCGAGGAGAGGATTAAGGGCCGCAACCAGCGGCTTTGCTTTTCCTTCCGGCTTGCTGTATCGGCCCGAGTGAGTCAGCTGAACGACAAGAAAAGGATCGGAGCCAGTTTTCACCGCATTCTTTCTGACTTCTTCGTTCAAACGGGAGAAAGAATCTGAATTTTTTTTATGGATCCAGAGCTGATGTGGATTTGAGCGCCCTTCGGATATCACCGATACTGCTTCAAACCATATAATCCCGCTGCCTCCCGATGCATACCGTAAATAACGTCTTTTTGAAAGATCGGAGGGGGAACCGTCATTTTCCGAATCGTAACCTTCCATCGGCTGGACCACAAAACGGTTTGCGACTGAAAACCCCGGCAGCTGAAATGGTTGGAACAAGGGTGTTATATCATCACTCCATGGCAGATCAAGACCAAGCTCCCTGGCCTTTAGAACTAGTTCATCTTTGGTCCTGTATTTAAACCGCTCATGCAAAGTATTAATATAAGTTTTAATAATGGAAATCGTTCGAATTGAACCGCGGATTAACAATATTATTATAGATTGATCCGAATGTATATGTAAGCTCAACTCCTCCTTCGATACGATATTTGGTAGCAAGTTCCCTCAACTGGAGAAGTCTTTCAGCTTCAGAAACATCTCCTTTTTTAAGGTTCAGCTGATCATTTATATGGGCTACGCCTCCATTAAGACTTATTGATAAACCTTTAACAATCCTGATGTTTACGGAGGAACCCAGTTCAACCCTGTTCTTTGAAAAATCATGGAAATAATTAGATGCAATCAGAATGAGATTTATTGATCCCCATTTCTTTTGAATCTGAAATGCAACATTTAGCCTTTGAAGAAAGAGGTTCTCCTTTACTTTATTGTAAACAGTCGTGTCGATATAGTTATTTACCTGTATTCCTGCTCCATATAGAATCCGTAGTTGCCGATGGGTCGATTCGGAATAAGGGTATATATCATACTCAATCGAAGGCAGGAAGTCGGTCCTGAAATTGAAATTTTCGCGGGTCGAAGATCCAAGGTTCCATTTTAACCCAGCTGACCAATGCTCACCCAGACTCTTAACAAACAGATTATCTAACATAAATGCACTGGTTGTATATGTACTTGTGCTTGATGAGTCAGTTCCTGCGTTTTCAATAAACTTTTCCCGGTTAAAAAAATGATCCATTTCGATCTCAAGCTTAATATCAGGAGTAACTTTATTTATGTTGATTGAGTTTCTCAGTTCAAGCTGTTTAGCGGATTCTTCCGATTCAAACTGAGGTTCTGTCGATAACTCAAAAACCCAGTTGTTCCATCTGTCGACAACTTCTTCAGACTCCAGATCCCTGTTGTGATCTATTTCAATTTCATTGAACAGCGGTGTCTTTGCCACATACCGCATCAGACCCATTTTAAGCATGTTCGTCCGTTTTTCCCTTATAATCGTATTTGTCTGGTCGGGACTGCTCGTATATGTCAGGGTGTCGTTAAGTCCCTGGAATTTACCCTGTCCCTGGAAAGTGAAAGTAAACTGTTCTCCGCCGCTTCCGGTGTTCTGATCAGTAACAAGAATATATACCTCTGCTTCCCTGACATCCCTTACATAGTTAATATATGGGATCTCCTGTCGGGTATAATTCATATCACAGTCATCGCAGTCCAGAAAAATTTTAACAGCATTTACCCTTGTGGTATCACCCGAAAATTGATTTTCCTGCGAGAGGATATTTGATGGGATGAGAATTGCTGTGATCAGTAAGAGTATATTGTAAAGGCTGGTTTTCATAATCTAAAAACATTTACTGCACATTATAGCCATTCGTTTCATTCAGGCAAATATCAGAATATAATTTGGGCAAGATAGTACACAAATTATTTTACAGCTCAAATTAAGGATTTTTAACTTCTTCATCCTCTTCGTCTTCATTAAGCCATTCAATAACAGGTTGCCGAGGTCCCTCATTTCTGTAAACTAAGGCAAGGATGATCCCGGAAATGAATCCAAGCATGTGAGACTCCCATGAAACATTGCTGTAGATATCCGGGAAGATCCCCCAGACCATCGACCCGTAGAGGAACACAATCAGAAGTGATAAGGCCACAAGACGGAAGTATTTCCTGATGATCCCGCTGAAGAAGAGAAATGACGCAAGCCCGTAAATCAATCCGCTGGCCCCTATGTGCCATGCGCTTCTGCCGGCAAACCATACCAGAATACCTGTGAGTAAATAGGTCCATAAAGATACCTTAACGGCTATTTCAGAGTAGAAGTAATAAAGGGCGGTTCCAAGAAAGAAGAGGGGGAGGGAATTGTTGAACAGATGTCCGAAGTTTGCATGAATAAAAGGAGAAAATATTATTCCCGGCAGGCCTTCCGGAGAAAGAGGATAAATTCCAAAGCTTGAAAGATCAAGATCAAAAAGAACCTCAATTATCTTTACCAGCCACATTAGAAAAACAAAAACTCCGGGTATCAGCATACTCAACGCCAGTCTCTTTTGAAAAAATGCCTTGTCAGTTTTGAGTTCAGTTTCGCTGTGCGACATGGTCATAGTTATGCAGTCATGCAGTTATGCAGTCGTGCAGTCTTGCGGTCATGCTCCGACGGCAAGACCGCAAGACCGCAAGACTGCAAGACTGCAGGACCTATTGATATTAATCCCTTCCAGGGAAAATTACTCCCGATTCATTCCTGATCTTATCCAGAGTATTCATCAGGTCAATGCTGAAAGAGAGGGGAACCACCGGACTTTCGGTCAGACCTTCATCGAGGCATCTCATAACTTCTTCGGCTTCCCAGTGATAGCCCAGGGCAGGGGGGCTGAAGACAAATGTCTCTTTTTCCTTTCCATGAAGTCCAAGTATCACTCTCTGGTTCATATCCCTTCCGCGTGAAATTGTAAGGTTTCCCTTCTCACAAAGCAGATCGCAGCCAATCCCGATATTTGTCCTGAAAGAACTATAGATTGTAGCCATAGCGCCTTTACTGTATTTCAATATTGCGCTTATTGATTCTTCGGATCCCGTTTCTCCGAATAATGCGCCGGCTTTTACCTCATCAGGTACCCCCAGGAATGTTAGTGCATCAATTACCGGATATATTCCGATATCAAGCAGGGAGCCCCCGCCAAGCGAAATATTGAACTTGCGGTCGGCAGGGTCGTAAGGTGGATTAAATGAAAAGAATGCATGAAGATGAACGATTTTCCCGAGAACGTCCGATTTAAGGATCTCATGAGCCTTTTTATAGAATGGCTGGAATGGAGGCCATAAAGCCTCCATTAGAAAAACCTTCTGCTGGCGGGCCCCGGTTATCATCTCCCCGGCATCCCGGCTGTTCAGGGCAAAAGCCTTTTCGCAGATAACGGCCTTTTTGTACTTAAGACAAAGCAATACCTGGTCACGATGATGTGAATGAGGTGATGCAATATAAACCACGTCGACCTCAGGATCGGCTGCAAGCTCTTCATATGTCCCGTAAAATTTTCTGAAACCATGTTCGTGTGCAAATCTCTCCGCTCTTTTGATATCGCGGGAACCCACAGCATAAAGTTCGGCATTTCCCAGTAACTTGAGTCCGTTCGCGAATTTTGCTGCCATTCTTCCGGGTGCCAGAATAGCCCATTTATATTGTTTA
>DAIUKI010000095.1:0-2970 GCA_036848255.1 Bacteroidales bacterium
ATATATTAATAATTAAAAAGTTACAAAAATGAAAAAAGTAGTAGCAGGTGTCGATATCGGCGGAACGAACACCGTATACGGTCTGGTTGACACAAACGGAAAGGTTTTGGCTGAGGGCCATCTTAAAACGACTGATTATCCCGAGATCAAAGGTTTTGTGAAGGCTCTGGGTGCCGGAGTTAAAAAGCTTCTTGCGGGTAAAAAGGATCTTGAACTTATAGGTATAGGGATCGGGGCCCCGGATGCCAATTATCACAGGGGAACCATTGAGCATGCACCCAATCTTGCATGGAAAGGGATCGTTCCGCTGGGCGAACTTGTAAAAAAGGAACTTAAAGTGCCTGTAGCGGTTACAAATGATGCAAATGCGGCCGCAATGGGCGAAATGGTCTTTGGCGGAGCAAAAAATATGAAGGATTTCATTATACTGACCCTTGGCACCGGCCTTGGCAGCGGGATAGTCGTTGATGGTAAATTGGTTTACGGTCACACAGGCTTTGCAGGGGAGGTCGGCCACCTGACAGTTGTTCCCGGTGGCAGGGAATGCGGATGCGGCCGGAAAGGCTGTCTTGAAGCCTATGCATCTGCTTCAGGCCTTGTCAAAACAGCTTCACTGATGATCAGCGAAATGAGAGACGATAGCCCTCTGAGGGATTTGCCACCGTCAAAGCTTACATCAAAAGCAATAGCTGAAGCTGCTGAAAAAGGCGATCCGGTAGCTTTAAAGGCTATTCAATATACTGCTGAAATGCTTGGATTGGGAATCATCAATTCAATTGTATATACAAGTCCCGAGGCAATATTTCTGTTCGGCGGTCTCGCACAGGCCGGTGATCTGATCTTTAAACCGGTAAAGGAGTATCTGAAGAAGCATAATTATATCCTGTTCAGGAATACTGTAAAAATACTTCCGTCGGGTATTCCGGAAAGCAACGGAGCCGTTATGGGAGCAGCAGCCCTTATCCTGAACGAGCTTAACTGACACTATTCCCATCCGAACTGCTGGTTTGGGAAAGTTTTTATTTAAATTTGGTTCGGTTTACAATTGTGTATTATGGACCGGCCATTTAAAATCCTGGAAGTCAGTGAGTCTGAGTTCAGAACTGATTATCCCGGACTTGATGAGATTTCGGAAAGGCTCGACAGCCTGCATTTAAATAATGCGGTTGATGTACTAAATTGGAAAGGCTTTGATTATAAGCCTGATGTGAAGTTTTCGATAGCATACACCAGGCATGAGATCCTTCTGAAATATTATGTCACGGAGAATTGGTTCAAGGCCGAAAAAACAGAGACTAACCAGGAGGTGTATGAAGATTCATGCATCGAGTTTTTTGTTGCTCCCTCGGATGACGGGATCTATTATAATTTCGAAATGAATGCAATAGGCACATGCCTTATGGCATCGGGTACAGGAAGGGGTAACAGGAACAGGATCGCCCCCGGGATCATTTCAGGGATTCGCCGCATGGGATCTTCAGGTGTGAAAAGTATAAGTGAAAGGAGCGGTGAATTTTCATGGACAATTACAATGGCGATCCCGCTCACTGTTTTTATTCACCATAACGTAAAAGAGCTGAAGGGCAGTACATTCAGGGCAAATTTTTACAAATGCGGCGACAAACTTTCGGTCCCGCATTATGTTACCTGGAATCCTGTCGGAACGGAAAAACCTGATTTTCACCGACCCGAATATTTCGGGTTACTGAAATTTGTTTGATTTAAACATTGGCTGTCAGCCACATAATTAATATCTTTTTTTATGAATCTCGATGATAAAAAATACAGCAATTCTGCCCTGATAAGGGAGATGATGGAAACATCTGAAATTATCGGATCTTTCGATCCTCAGGTTTCAATGCGGTTTGTAAGGACCATCAGATCAAAAAAGGGTTTGTTTCTTTCCGGAGAGGGCAGCAGCAGGCTTTTCCCGGCAAAAAGGGCAATTTATGCCGACCTGAAAAAAGAATTCATAATGCCTGTTCTTACTGAAGGCTGCACCCAGGCAGGGGAATACAACCTTGATGACTTTACCGTGTTTATTGCATCAAATTCAGGACAGACGAAGGAGGCAATAAGGCTCGTGAATGTGCTGAAAAGCAGGAATCACAATGCAATTTTTGCCCTTACCGCAAACAAGGACACCAAACTGGAGGAGTTTGCACATGATACCCACGTCCTTTCTTGCGGCAGGGAAAATGCAGTGGCCGCCACAAAGTCGGTGATCGAACAGGGTCTTTTCTATGATTCCCTGCTCCGGAATGTACGGAATGAAAAAATGGACGGGCTTAAACGGCTGGCTCAGCAGACTGTAGAAGTACTTACTACCCCGATTGATAAAAATATTACTGACCTGATAAGCAAGGCTGAAATTATTTATTTTGCAGGCAGGGATAATGGTGCTGCTGCGGAGATTTCACTTAAGACAAGCGAGATCACAAGGAAAAGATCGGCATTCTTTGAAGGGACATTTGCCCTTCATGGCATTGAGGAGGTGATGAACAAAAATGAGGTGCTCATCTGGATCGATCCTTTTGATGTTGATCAGGACAAATTCATGGAATGTATTGTAAAGGGAGTTGGGGTTCATGTGATAGCAGTATCAACCAGGCAGACTATCTTCCCGACAATAATAATACCTGACGGAGGCGAATATGCCGAATACCTTCAGGTTGCTGCAGGATGGAACATACTTGTGGAGACAGGGCTTGCTCTGGGAATCGACATTGATCATCCAAAAAGGGCACGGAAGGTTGGAAATGAATATGTACCTGAAGAAAAAGATAAAAGATAAAAGTAAGTTCTTAAGGCTCCCCTCCCGGGAGAGCCTGCCCCGCTTCGGCGGGGGGCTGGGGGTGGGTTAAAACAGGCACGGATTACAAATCCGCGCCAGCGGAGAGTCGGGAGTGGGTAAATTCTTAAGGCTCCCCTCCCTGGGGGCTGAGCGTTAAAAAATTAGCCAGTGGCTAA
>DAIUKI010000095.1:3070-8680 GCA_036848255.1 Bacteroidales bacterium
TTCTTAAGGCTCCCCTCCCTGGGGGCTGAGCGTTAAAAAATTAGCCAGTGGCTAATTTTAGCGAGGAGCCAGAATGCAGCGGAGATTTGTGGTGGAGGGGGTGGGTTTTATATATAAAAATATATCTATGGCAACCAGAAAACTAGCAGTAGGCATCGACATCGGAGGTACAAACACGGTATTTGGCTTCGTTGACAGGGAAGGCAACATTCTTACCGAGGAAGGGCTAAGGACCGGCCATTATGAAGATGCCGCGGTCTTTGTTGCCGCCCTGTATGAAAAGATAATGGTGACAGGGCAGAAGATTAAAGATAATGTCGAAATAGCCGGTTTTGGAATCGGGGCCCCGATGGGAAACATAAACAAGGGCACAATCGAGTATCCGGCCAACCTGCCATGGAAAGGAATAACTCCCCTTGCAGATCTTTTCAGGCGCCATACCGATTTGCCGGTTGTTGTGACAAACGATGCAAATGCAGCTGCCGTAGGAGAAATGATTTACGGAGGCGCAAAGAAAATGAAGGATTTTGTCGTAATAACCCTGGGAACCGGTCTGGGCAGCGGATTTGTGACAGATGGTAAATTATTGTACGGACACCAGGGCTTTGCAGGAGAGCTCGGGCACATTACCGTGCGTTCCGGGCAATCGGGCCGTGAATGTGATTGTGGTAAAAAGGGGTGCCTCGAAACATATGTTTCAGCGACAGGGCTGAAAAGGACACTTTTAAAAATAATGGCCGACAGCATTCAGCCAAGTGAGCTACGGAAATACAGCTTTAATGAAATTGACGCAGAAATGATCCATGAAGCAGCCAAACGGGGTGATACTCTTGCCGGGCTGGCTTTTGAGCATACCGGGAAAATGCTTGGGATTAAACTCGCCGACGTGGTGGCTCATACAAACCCTGAGGCAATTTTCCTTTTTGGGGGCCTCGCGAAGGCAAAAGAACTTATCTTCAAACCTGCAAGGGAATCGATGGAAGAGAATCTGCTTTATATCTACAGGGGAAAAGTTAAATTGCTGCCGTCGGAATTAAGTTCACAAAATGCAGCAGTGCTTGGTGCTAGTTCGTTGATCTGGTCCCTGGAAGAATCATGATCAGGTTTTTAATACCCGGCGATATGGCAAATTTCAATGAAATACTGAATTACATTCTTGGGGTTATTTTCATCATAATAATTTTTTCGGTAGCCTATGCTTACCTGAAGCCCCATCAGCTCCATAAGCGTCGGCTCTTTTCCACCCTGATCCTGAAGCTCAGTTACCTGTTTTATGTACTTGTGCTATGCATAATAGTGTACCTGTCGGCTCTTGTCAAAGGCGGTCTGGACAAAGTGTTTTCCGGGATCGAGTTTTTTGCATTCCTGATAGTTCTGTTTGCTCCCACAATAGGGATCTTTGCCAGGAAACTGAGTCATTTCAGCAAAAAAAGGGAAGGGTATAATTACTTCTTTACAGTCGTAAATCTGCTGTCGGTGATCGCTATCCTTGTAATGTACCTGGTGTAAAGTTAAACCGAGCCGAAGACGAGCTCGGTGTGTATAGTAAGGTTACATATTTTGATATTATAATTCATATCTTACCTTTGTTTAACTAAAATCTGAATTCATGATCAAGGAACGCCTGATTGGTTATATTGAGCAGAGCATCAGACTTAACTGGGAAAAGGAAGCTCTTTCGAATTACAAAGAAAAGGGATTAACCTACAAGGAGATAGCCGGGAAGATCCTGAAATTTCATATCTTCTTTAAGGATTCCGGGCTCAAAGAGGGCGATAAGGTTGCTCTTGTCGGACGGAACTCTGCAAACTGGTGTATTGTTTATCTGGCCACGGTGACTTACGGAGCAGTAATTGTTCCGATACTTCCCGATTTTAAGCCGGAAGACCTTACAAATCTAATAAATCATTCAGATGCATCACTCCTGTTTGCTGATGATAAGATTTACGAAACACTCGACGACAGTAAGATCCCCCAAATAACCGGAGTGATCTCCCTTGATGATTTTTCGATGATCACCGCTCAAAACTCTGATCTGAAAAGAAAGTACCTGGCACTTGATGATAAATATCTGAAGGCATACCCTCAACTGAAACAGGAAAGCATAAAATTCTCGGATATTTCAAATGATAAACTGGCAGTTATAAGCTATACCGGCGGAACAACAGGGTTCTCGAAAGGAG
The DNA here is from genome assembly GCA_036848255.1 of Bacteroidales bacterium. Classification (GTDB taxonomy): domain Bacteria; phylum Bacteroidota; class Bacteroidia; order Bacteroidales; family VadinHA17; genus LD21. The sequence goes on from DAIUKI010000095.1 coordinate 5,254, forward strand.
TAATGCTGTCGCACAACAGCCTGGCGGCAAATATACGTTTTGCGCAGACCAATATGCCCCTTGAATCGGGCGACCCGGTGGTATCATTCCTGCCTCTTGCCCATACCTACGGGTGCGCATTTGAATTTCTTTTCCCTTTTACATACGGGTGCCACATAACAATCCTTTCAAAAACTCCCTCACCCCAGATCATAGTGCAGGCATTCAAGGAGATCAGACCAAGGCTTGTCCTTTCGGTTCCGCTTGTGGTCGAAAAGATCTTCAAGAAGCAGCTGTTGCCTGTGATCAGCAAGTCTCACATGAAGGTCCTTCTTGCTATACCAGGGGTGAATAAGATCCTTCATAAAAAGATCAACGGGAAACTTACAGAGACATTCGGGGGGAGATTTAAAGAGATCGTTATTGGCGGTGCTGCATTTAATCCTGAGGCAGAAAGATTTTTCAGGAAAATAGGGTTTAAATTTTCCGTTGGTTACGGGATGACGGAGTGCGGTCCCCTTATAAGTTATGCCTCATGGGATACAACAAAGCTGGGCGGCTCAGGAAAACCGGTTGATACCCTTGAGGTTACAATTGATTCATCCGATCCCCAGAAAGAGATCGGAGAGATAATCCTCAGAGGCGAAAATGTTATGATGGGTTACTATAAGAATGAAAAAGCTACAAGGGAGATAATTGATGAAAAAGGGTGGATGCATACAGGCGACCTTGGAGTTATGGACAGGGAAAAGAATATCTTTATTAAGGGAAGAAGCAAAAGCATGCTGCTCGGTCCTTCGGGAAAGAATATATTCCCCGAGGAAATAGAAGCCGTCATCAACAATATGGATTATATTTCCGAATCGGTCGTGGTCTCAGAGGACAACAAGCTTATTGCACTTATCTACCCCGATTTTGAAGCGATCAAAAAGAATAATATTTCGGAGGAACAGCTCCAATCGATCCTTGAAGAAACTAAAAAATCAGTAAATGAACGTTTACCTGATTTCATGGCAGTAAGCAAATTCAGGTTACATAACGAAGAGTTTGCGAAAACACCCAAGAGGAGCATACGAAGGTTTCTCTATACAAAGGGATAGTATTTCCTTAAGGCTTGTGCATTCCGGCAGGCAGGGATTGGAGGGCAATTAACACGAGCAGAAAGTAATTTACCCATGAATCGCTACGCACTTATTGTCGCAGGAGGTTCCGGTAGAAGGATGGGGACCGGCATCCCCAAACAGTTTCTTGAGCTTTCAGGCAAACCTGTCCTTATGCGTACCCTGGAGAGGTTCTGGTCATTTGATCCGTCAATCAGTATAATACTCGTTATTCCTGAAGATCAGTCCGGATACTGGGAGGAGCTGAGGAAGAAATATTCATTCCTGGTTCCCCACACTGTTGTGACGGGAGGTCCCACACGGTTTGATTCAGTCAGGAACGGCCTTGAAAAGATCGGGGAAAAATGTCTTGTTGCCATTCACGATGGCGTAAGGCCTAATGTAAGCGCCGATACAATAAAAAGATGTTTTGATGCGGCTGAAAAATCCGGAAATGCCGTTCCGGTTGTTGAACCGGCTGATTCTGTAAGAATTATAACGGAACAAGGGAACATGCCCGTCAACAGGCAATATTTAAGGATCATCCAGACACCCCAGGTATTTGATTCAGAACTAATAAAGAAAGCTTACCTTCAGGAATATAATCCCGATTTTACTGACGATGCTACAATTCTGGAAAAAACCGGCGAAACCATTCATCTTGTTAATGGGAACAGGGAAAACCTGAAAATCACAAATCCCGGCGATATTGAAATAGCCGAAGCGCTGTTTCTGATCATTTTCTGACTTTCACGGTAATTTGTATCTTGCACAGAATTTAACTCTGCCTTAAATGAAGATCAGATATATCGGTTTGTTTGTACTGCTGTCCGTTATTACAGGATGTGCGGAACTGCTCAATGTCATTCAATCATCTGTTACAGGACCGCTTACTGAGGATGAAGTTGTAAGCGGACTGAAGGAAGCCCTGGCACTTGGGGCAAAGACCTCGGCTGAGAAACTGTCGGTGGAAAACGGATATTACGGGGACGCTGCCATAAAGATCCTGCTTCCTGACGAGGCAAAAACAATAATCGACAATATTTCAAGGATACCTGGAGGGGATCAGCTTGTCGAGGATGTTATTATAAGAATTAACCGTGCGGCTGAGGATGCCGCTAAAGAGGTTGCCCCTATATTCGTAAACAGCATTACTTCGATGACCATCAGTGATGCTTTCAATATCCTTAAAGGGGCCGATAATGCTGCAACTTCCTACCTGAAAGCCACCACATACAGTGAGCTCTATTCACTATATAAACCGAAAATACAAAACTCAACTGAAAAGAAGATCATTGGAAATGTTTCCACCAAAGATTCATGGGTTACCCTTACCGGGAAATGGAATTCTGTCGCTAACTCACTGGCCGGAAAGCTGGCAGGGTTAAAGCCCGTAAACACCGATATCGACGAGTTCCTTACAAAGAAAGCACTCGAAGGTATGTTTTTAAAAGTTGAGCTTGAAGAACTGAAAATAAGGAAAGAAGTATCGGCAAGAGTGACCCCATTGCTGAAGAGAGTGTTTGGCTCACTCGATACCAGATAAATTAGTGAACCAGAAAAGAGATGTTTGAACGGACCATAATAAAACACAAGGAGCTTGAGGTAAGAGTCTCAGATCACGCAAATGAAGGAATGCTGGAAATCCTGAATCACGCCGTACAGGGTTCCGAGGGAGGACTCAGGTTTCAGCTTCAGAATATTCCTTCGAGAATAGCAGCATACGGGGATCAGATCAGGTTTGTTTCTCTTTACAGGAAGAACAAGGTGACAGGAACAGTCGGATCGTGTTACAGGATAACAGGCCAGGGGAACCTGCGATTTCCTTCTTCCTATTTAAGATATCTTGCTTTTGATTCTGTTTACCAGTCAGATATTCTCCGGAAAAAGAGAAATAAGGAAATCATCAGGCCTGAAAAAGATGACACTTTCAAGCAAAAGACGCTTGAAATCTTCAGTAAGCCGCATCTGCTTGATTTCAATGAAATCAATGAGAGCGACAAGCATATAATGTATGCTTTTGTCGAGAGTATGAATGAAAGGTCAAAAAATCTCATTCATCAGGTGGGCTATGAATATATAAGGTCGTTCCTTACTGTTGCCTTCAGCAGGTTTTCCCCAAAACCCGACGGACGGGTAACAAAAATCACTTCAAAGGAGGAAAAGGAGAAAGTGAAATCACTTCTCCTCGGATACTATAAAGATTATTCGCTGTTCAGCCTTGAGTATGCCTTTCATGGTGATAATTATTATGTTCTGAAGGAAGGAGGCGAAATTATTGCTGGTGTAAGTGCAATACCTTCAGCGTATAAGGTATATGATATGCCGGGTATCTGGGGCTGGATTTA
>DAIUKI010000096.1:0-8610 GCA_036848255.1 Bacteroidales bacterium
CACGGTTTACGGGTATTTTCCACTAAATATTGAAAGTAATAGGTATACTTAATCATAACCGCCCATGAATTGTAGGAAGGAAGTAGTGGAATTTCGCTGTAAAGATTCGCGTTCACAATCCTTTGGTCGCTCTATCTTTCCCAGTTTGCCATAAGAATGTCGGATGCTGAAAGGGATTATTAAAAAAGCATGCCGGAATATTAATTGGAGCATGCTTATGATAAAGGAAAAAGAGAGGAAAGGTGATTCCTTCCGGTTTATTTCGAACCAAAATAAACAGTGAATCCCATTGTTATGCCGATTGTGCCGGTAACCTCTTTGTAATTCACTTCACTTTGCGAATCCTTTTCCTTTGAGGTAGCAGAGCTATAACCAGCCATAACATCAAAAGAGACCATGTCCCCGACAGGGATAGCCGCACCTATTCCTCCGCCAAACATGAAAGCGGTATATTGTTCCACTTCTGACCCGCTGCCATAATCCCAGGTAAATTTATTTGACCCAATTCCAGCACTGAGCTCAACAAACGGATAGATTTTCTCAAGAGGATAATAATACCTTGCCCATGGTCCTAATCCCAGAAGACTTTCAGTATCCTTGTCATCATCTCCGGTGTCTTTTTCGGAGGAAATGCTCATAAAAATATTTAATCCGGCTGCAAGATTGTCCATTATAAAATAACCCGCTTTAGGCATCAGATTTATACTAATCGACTTGTAGGGATCTGACATATAATTGTCAGTTTTGTACTTGGTTGAAGAAAATCCAAGGCTCATAAGATCCGAGCCATTGCCTCCAAGATTTAGTGTCGAAGCTATACCAACCATTATATTCCCTTTATTCAATTGAGCCTGAGCAGCTCCGAATGACAGGTAATACAAAAATGGAATTAAGAGCAAAACTTTTTTCATAAAAATTATTTTTAGGATGCCTACTCTTAAGTTTTTCAGCTTACACTCCCTACTCTTAAAAGGATTTTCAGGTAACCTCCTATCCGGAAAATCAAAAATAACCGGGTCGTTATCAAATTTAGACAAAAGAATATAAATATAAGTCAAGTATTTATAATCAACAAAAATAATTGATTTCGGTTTTTAAAATCTGCAAAATCAATAGTACTCCAGTATCTGTCCGTCATTAATCAGCTGTTCACTTATCTCATCATATGTAAGATCATGAATGCTTTTTCTCTTCTTCAGCGCCAGTGAGCCAACAGTTCCTGCGCTTTGGCCGAGTATCATGAAAACCGGTTCCATGCGGATCGATCCAAATGCAATATGGGAACAGGAAACACAAACCGGAACGAGCAGATTAGTGCATTCATTCTTTGCAGGCAAAATTGATCCAAGGCTGATCTGGTATGGCTTGGGTGCCCTGACACCAATATCTCCTTCGTTCTGGACAAATCCTTCTTTCGTGACATACCTCTGGACATTATGAGAATCCATTGTATACGATCCCATTCCTATTGAGTTTGGCACCGGCTTTTTGCACAGAACGTCATTCTCGGTCATTACGTAATCACCGATCATTCTCCTTGCTTCTCTTACGTAGATGTTATACGGCCAGTATCCATTGTCTGCAAATTCATCCCGCGAATATCCCCATTTGGTCATCGTGTCTCTCACCCAATCGGGCAAACGGGGATCGGTCATCATGAACCAGAGCAGTCCCTTCTGGTACGAAATGTGTTCATTTATTATTTCCTTCCTTCTTTCATACGAAGCCTCCGGATAATCCCAGTTCATGCCGATATTATCATAGCTGAACGGACCATGGTTATTGACATCGGTTTTGTGGTTTGGGACGGGGTCATATTTAGCAAAGAATTCATTCCATCTTGTATCTGCCACCCTTACCAGCAGTTCATACTGGGTAGTGTCGTAACCGTCCGGTTTCGTAATGGGCACTTTATTTTCGCCATACTGTGTCAGGCAGAGCCTGTAGCAGTATGCCTGGATCTTTGAATCACCGGTTCCGTTCTCACCCGGTGTTTCAGTTGATATCCTTGGAAGCAGACCGCTTGACGGATCTCCGGGAACAATGTAGGGATCGATCCTGTCCTTGAAGTAATGTCCATGGTGATATACTCCTGCCTGTACTCCATTCCAGGTTTCACCGTAAAGAGCATTGTCCTCCCTTCCTACTGTATAACTAACGCCTGCTGATGCCATAAGATCGCCCTCATATGTGGCATCAACAAAAAGTTTACCCCTGTAAACTTTCCCGCTTAAAGTTTTAAGGGATATTATTTTACCATCCTTTTTAATCAAACCGTTTTCCCTGTCGAGCCATTCATCCCTGTGAACCGTAATGTTGTTTTGATTTATCAGGGTTTCAAAAGCTTCTTCTGCAACATGAGGCTCGAATATCCACATTGTCCGTTTTTCCCCGTCGATAGCGGGATTACCCTGACCTGTATTACCATATTCCGATTGCTTCTGCCATCTCCACGATTCAGGTTTCTGATAATGATCAAAGATCAGCTGATAGAATTCCCGTGCCAGACCCCCGATGACCTCTTTGTTTCCTGTATCGGTAAATCCAAGGCCCGAGGATGACATTCCTCCAAGATGCCTGTCGGGTGAGACAATGATCACCGATTGCCCCATCCTGTGAACCTGTACCGCAGTTGTCACTGCAGCCGAAGTACCGCCATAGACAATGACATCAGCCTTGTAAGTTTCATTTGAAGAATTTTTTTTGCAGCCAAATCCTGGAAGGATTAAAATCGAAGTCAGGATCAAATAGATAGTATTTCTCATAGTAAGGTATTTAGGTGATGTCTATTAACTGCTGGCGCGGATTTAGCGAAGCGTAATCCGTGCCTTTCAATATTTGGTAAAGGCACCGATTATAAATCGGCGCCAGCATTCAATAACGCCTTTTTAAAGAACAATTTTATTAGTGCCCGGATGAAGTTTTACTGTTAAATTACTAACACCATTCAGAATGAAATCGCATTCCATATTCGCCGGAATAATAATCAGATATTCCTTTGATTTTCCCGAATTCCTGAATTCGGCAACAATATTCCCGCGGATTGTCGGCACGCTGATCTGACTGTACTTCAGTCTGCTCAATTGCGGCATAATTACAGCTTTTGAGTAACCAGGCCCAACGGGCCTTATTCCCCACATATATGCAGGGATTATGTTCGCAGGCGCAGCACCCCAGGCATGATTCCAGTCAGAGTTGGGCTTGTACTTCATATCCCAGGCTTCCATGGTCATTGTCGACCCTGACTTAATCATGTTCCACCAGCTCCTGTCGTGTGTGGCTGTAATAAGGCTCAGTGCATAATCCTGTTCTCCTGCCTTATAGAGTCCTTCAAGAAGGAACTGTGCACCATAAACACTGCAGGCCATCCCCCGCGATTTGATGAAATCGATAACTGTCCGTTTATGCTCCCCGGGTACAAGATCAAAGGCAAGTGCCATCATATTGGCATGCAGGGACGAGTGTGCTGAAAACTCTCCGTCGAGATAGATACCCCTGCTATTATCAAAAAGTTTTTCATTCACCGCTTTTCTGACTTTTTGGGATTGATTCCGGAAAAGGACCGAATCCACTGGTCTGCCCATATAGCCTGCAAGCTCCGACATAAGAACCAGACACCTGTAATGAAAAGCATTTACAACGGTATTGATCTCAACCATGTCATAGCCGTCCCTCTCGCCATCTTCGGTGGCCAGCTTCCACCCGGTATCTTTCTGCGAAGGGGGCCAGTCGACAATGTCCCTTATCCGCTCCTTAGCATTTGAGAAGCCAAGGTTTGTCATTATTTCATCGGTGACATTTTTTGAGCTTATCAGCCCGTCGGACCTTGCAATATCTATCAGTGTTTTGTGCTGAAGCTCTTTATAGAACTGTTGAACTGACTCCGGATTACCGGTGTACATAAAGTCGTTGTAAAACATCAGGACCGTCTGCAGGATCCATTCCGTCGGCCAGGTGGGATGATCTATAAAGTATTCGTTTGTACGGCGTGCAAGTGAAAACTCACGGTCGGTATAATAATGCCCAAGCTGATTTATATAGGCATCAGCCTCGTAGGGAATACGTTCACGGTCGCCGTCAATATATAAGCCGGCAAAGGAGGTTGCCTTAATTGTATACTTCGATATATCCCAGACCTTGTTCAGAACAGTGTCGGAACTTATAAATGCACTGTTCTCATCCTTAAAATAGTGCCAGTACGCCTTCTGACGTATATTTTCAGGATGAAGTTCAATATCACAATTCTCAAATTCACAATACCTGAATGGAGTGATGACGCCAATTGAATCGGGGAGATGTACGGCAGACTGACCTGTATTCCTCACATCGGTGGGTATAGCCGTAACATATCTTGTTTTCCCCGGTTCGACAGGCAGTAAAATCCTATGATACCTGATTGTGCCTTCGGGTTCACGGTCGATCTTGTTCAATCCGCCGGTTTTTTCACCAAGATGAACAATTATTGTATCCTTTGTTTCCGGTTCTGTTTCCAGGACCAGTGTGCCAAAGGCATCTTTTCCAAAATCAGCAAAGTAACTGTCTTCGCCGGTCCTTACCAGTTTTTCAGGCCTGATCAAAGTTTCGGTGAACCTGTTCCGTGAAGTTGCATAATCTTTAAGAACACCAGTTTTAAAGGATTGAATCTCAGACCAGGATGAAGGTCTTCCTTTCCTGTCCCAGATTCTGACTTTCCAGAAATATGATGAGTTGTCAGCCAGCTTTTCTCCTGAATATTGCACCTCCACGGACACAGAACCAACTGTTTTGACTCCGTTCCACATGTCCCCGGTATCGTCTGAAAGCAATGCTACTGACGAAGAAACAAGGATCTGGTAAGCAGCCTGCTTTCCGGTATTGTCGGGAACTATCCAGCTGAACTCAGGCTTCGGATCCAGAATCAGTACATACTGAGGTTCCCGGATGAATTCAATCATTAGTCCGGACGGCGATTCATTTATGGATTTTTTATTGCCGGTAATTAAGGTGAACAAAAGAAACAGGATCCAGGAAGCTTTCATTTATTAACCGGTTTCAAATCATTTCAAATGTTACATCCTCTCCGGTATCCAGCGTGTCACCATCGTTATTGAGATCGCGGGTCAGCCGCATCGTTGAAGTACCTGATTCATAAAGTCCTTCGACTTTTTTCCCGAAAAATTGCTCATTGTCCGCCCAGTAATCTGATCCCTCCCCATGCCATTCAACAATTCCGGTGCAGATCTCATTCTCATCAAGAGTGCAGGTTCCCAGCTCCTTAAGATCAAAGGTCAGATGTGAGTGGGAATAACTCACATCTCCGCTCGTGCCGAATATGGCAGATATCGACGATGAATTTTCACGCTGAATTACATAAGTTTCCTCCCACGTATTTTTTGTCAGTATTATTGTACGGGTGGTGTTGTATGTTATCTCATCGGAAGTAATTTTTTCGGTGAACTCCCAGGTTCCTATAAATTCGGGATCCTTTCCAAGAGATTCGCAGGATAGAATGATGATTGTGATAAAAGGGATGAGGATAAGCAGAAATAATACCGGATTTTTAATTGACCTGATCATTTTTTTGAATTATCAACTGATTATTTTCTGAATGACCATTAATGATTAGCCAGTTTTCAAAGATATAATTATTTTTTCTGGAATTCCTTTGTGTTCCTTTGTGTAATCCTTGGTGTCCTTTGTGGTAAAAAAAAAATAACGACGAAGGACTCAGAGGAAATCACAAAGACCCACAAAGGGTTGATATCACTATAGTCTTTTCTTGATGCCGGCATTATAAACCACCAAAGCTCTTTTCCTCGCGAACTCATGATCCACAATCTTTTCAGGATATTCCGGCTTGTCATAATTATCAACCCATTTTCTTATATACTCCTTTTTCGGATCGAATTTCTTTTGTTGGGTTTCCGGATTAAAAACTCTGAAATAGGGAGCCGCATCACAGCCCGTTCCTGCTGCCCATTGCCAGTTACCGTTATTTGACGATAGTTCATAATCAAGTAATTTCTGAGCAAAATAAGCTTCGCCCCACCTCCAGTCGATCAGGAGGTGTTTACAGAGAAACCCTGCTGTAATCATTCTTACCCTGTTATGCATAAACCCGGTTTTGTTAAGCTGGTGCATCCCTGCATCCACTATCGGATAACCGGTCTCACCATTGCACCATCTACCGAATTCATTCTCATCATTTCTCCAATCAATATTATCATAAACCGGCTTGAAATTGTCCGTTACCACACCGGGGAAATGAAACAGTATCTGCATGAAGAACTCACGCCAGATAAGCTCATTCAAAAAACTTATGTTCTGCTTCAGCGCCAGGCCCGCAACATATCTTATGCTGACAGTACCGAACCTCAGGTGAGGCGAGAGATAGCTGGTCCTGTCAACAGCAGGTAAATCCCTGTATTTATGATAATCAGGTATCGTTGACAGATCAAATGGCCTTACCATGATGCAGCTTTCACCGAAACCTATATCCTGAAGTGAAGGAAAAGCATTTCTGCATAGGTAGAATTTCCCATGTTCCACATCTTTGACCGGGGAAGCAGCAGCCGGGTTTTCATTCAGCTTTTTCAGCCACCTGTTTTTAAATGGCGTGAATATCGTGTATGGCTTGTTGTCTGGTTTCTGAATTTCATTTTCTTCAAATATCAAATGGTCCCTGTATCTCAAAAGGGTTATCCCATTCTTTTTTAGTAGCTTCTCTATCGCGCTGTCGCGCCGGATTGCATAAGGTTCGTAATCCTTATTGATATAAACTTCATTGATATCGAATGCGGCAATAAGTTCCTGCCATTTTTCAACAGGATCTCCTTTTATTACATATAATGAACTTCCTCTTTTCAGGAGATTGCCATTGATCTCTGAAAGGGTCTTGTGAATAAAGGTGATCCTGGAGTCATTACGGGGGAGTTCATCGATGATATTTGTATCGAAAATGAAAATTGGCAATACAGGTAAATCAGAAGACAGGGCTTCATAAAGTGCGGTATTATCCTCAAGCCGTAAGTCCCTTCTGAACCAGAAAATATTTATCATTGGCGGAATCCTAACTATATTCCCATCCTTTGCGAGCAGGTTCCTTTATATAGATATCGAATTCCGGGTGATTGGTGATCTTCATGTTTTCTGCATCATATTCGATCCGCGTATTGAATCTCTGAGCCATTACTCCAATCGATGCCATCTCTGTCAGGCGTGCAGAATATTCGAAATTGGATCCGGGCAACGGACCTTTGCCTTTAATGGCAGCGAACCACTCCGCTCTCGGACCTCCCTCGACACGCGGAATAGTCTCTGCAGGCTTATTTTCATTGAAATGCTTCCATTCCTCTTCCGGTAACAAAAGTTTAGGATCGTTAGGTCTGCCTCCTGTCATCAATGATATTTTATCTCCAACCATTATCATTCCTGAAGCCGGCAATTCTTTTAGTCCCCATTCAGGACGATTTTCGGGCTTTAATCCGCCTTCGTACCATTTGAGGGTAACCGGAGGTTTGGTTCCGCGGGCAGCAAATTCAAAATTCAGTATTGACTGATCCGAAACAAATCCCCGTGACGACTGGGGAGTGCGCGATAATGAATCAACCGAAACCGGCATGCCAAGATCGAGGGACCAAAAGGGAGCATCAAGGGTATGACATGCCCAGTCGCCCAGTTCCCCGTTACCCAATTCATACCAGCCTCTCCAGAAACGAGGGATATAAAAGTGGCTGTATGGCCTGTATGCTACTGGTCCCAGCCACAGATCCCAATCGAGTCCCGCGGGGATTGGCTCTTCCTTAGGAGGATAGTTATCAGGTTTCAGGAAATATCCGCGCGGATTAAATTCAGGACCGTTAAACCAGGCAATTACTTCCCTGACGTTACCAAGGATTCCTGCTTCATACCATTCTTTTACATAACGGATACCTATAGTTGCATGTCCCTGATTTGCCATCTGTGATATCACGTTATACTTTTTGGCAGCCTTTGGAAGGGTGCGTAACTGCCATACATTATGGGCAAGCGGTTTTTCAACGCAAATGTGCTTTCCCAGCTGCATGGCTGCCATTGCTGCAGGGAAATGAGTATGGTCGGGTGTTGCCACGATAACCGCATCAATCTCCTTAGCCATCTTATCAAACATCACACGAAAATCCTTGAACCTCTTTGCATCAGGGAATTGTTTAAATGCTCCGGCAGCAGCTGTTTCGCTGACATCACATAAAGCAACGACATTTTCCCCGGTGCAATCCCTCAGGTTTTCCATTCCCTGACCTCCGACGCCTATAACTGCTACATTTATTTTACCATTGCTTTGACTGACGCTTCCACTGGCACCTCTTACAATCCCGGGTACTAATAGTGTTCCGGCAGCAGCTGCAGAGGTTCTTGTAATGAATTTCCTGCGAGTTAAATTTTTCATGGGTTTTATTTTTAAATATTTCAACTTTGCGCTTATATCGTGATGAAAATCCTACCGCCAGATTACTATGTGTATATACAAAAGTAATTTAAAGTGTTTCATAATTCAATCTTAATTCCATAAACTGTAATCTTTACAAGCCCTGGGAACCTGTATTTTCCATCCCTGATTCATTTTTGATATATTCAAACCAGTCGTAATCA
>DAIUKI010000097.1:0-8596 GCA_036848255.1 Bacteroidales bacterium
GACTCAAACATCTATCAATAAAGGAAGTTAATGAATAAATTTATTTGAATTAATCCTTGAATTAATCCTTGAATTATTTCTTCTAAATTAATATTTAACATCCATATTCGGCTTTCTGATCCTGCTTTTCACGTTAGCGGAGTCTCATTTAAGTATGATTTGGTTTGAATCAGCACCTTAAAAGTCAGAATAGTCTAATTTCAAGCATTTTACAGGTTGACCTTTTCTTGCATTTGAATCTGATCATAATTTTTTCACCTGTTAATCGTTTATCCTGTATATAAATATTAATAATTTGAGGATATGAAAAAGATAATTTTACTTTCGCTGATACTGTCTCTTTCAGTTGTTTTCATGCACAGCTGCAAAAAGGACAAGGATAATCCTCCTCTGCTTCCGCCTGCTGAATCAATGACAATTGACTTCAGTAATTTTGAATCTTCAAAAAAAGGGGAAGTCGCAGTATCGATACCCAAAGGAACCGCGAACAGCAACTGGGAGTTCGCTGCAGGCGCTGCCATGCTGTGGAAATCCATAATATATTCCACTCTTGCGATACCCGTTTACTCATTCCAGAAGGCTATTGAACAGAAGAATCCTGTATATCTTGATGATCAGACCTGGCAGTGGAGCGCTTCCGCATCAGTACTTGGCAACACATATACCGCACGACTCACGGGCCAGATTGCCGAAACAATTATTATCTGGAAAATGTATATTTCGATGGATGGTTCAGGAGGTTATACAGACTTTGTATGGTTCGATGGCACTTCAAAGCTCGACGGAACTTCAGGACAATGGAAATTGTATGAGAGTCACACCAATCCCGTGGAAATTGTAACGATCGACTGGAGTGTCGCAGACGATAATATCGGAAGCGTGAAATATACGTTCACTAAGGCCGGAAACGCATTTGCAAGCAGCTATATCGAATACGGGCTGACAGCCAATGCACTGAATTCATATTATACGATTTACTACTACAATACCCAGTTTGAGGAGTTTTTTGATATGAATGTCGAATGGAGCTCAACACTGAATAACGGAAGGGTAAAATGCCTCAATTTTTATGGGACATCCGACTGGTATTGCTGGGACGGTAATCATCTGAATGTCACCTGTCCGTGAAATCAGTACTGGAAACAGGAATAAGGTATTTCAGCTGCAATTTTTTACCCCTCGTTTTTTAACGGGGGATTTTTTTATCAGCTATTTTTGCTATTTTGCGCGACTTAACTAAAACCGGGCAATAATGTCAACAGGGAAAAAGGCTGTATTACTGGTTATTCTTATCCTGATTGCGGACCAGATTCTGAAATTCTGGGTTAAGACACATATGGTGCTGGGAGAAGAAAGGCAGATTTTCGGAAACTGGGGTTTGCTGCACTTCATTGAGAATAACGGAATGGCATTCGGAATGGAGATAGGAGGCAAAACAGGAAAAATCATTCTGAGTCTCTTCCGGATTGCTGCAATTGGTGCTATCACCTGGTTCCTTTCATCGCTGATAAAGAAAAATTCCTATACCGGACTAATCCTGGCGGTAAGCGCCATACTTGCAGGAGCTATAGGAAATATAATTGATAGTGCTTTTTATGGGATGATCTTCAGCGAAAGTTACAGCCATACGGCTATTTTATTTCCCCCGGAAGGAGGCTACTCCTCCTTTCTATTAGGGCGTGTGGTTGATATGCTCTATTTCCCTGTCATAAACACAACCTGGCCCGACTGGTCGCCTTTCAGACCGGGAGAATCGCTGGTGTTTTTCCGCCCGGTATTCAATATCGCCGATTCTGCAATAACATGCGGTGTTTTCGCAATAATCATTTTCCAGAAGAAAATGTTCAGGGATCTGGATTGATTTTGGTTCTATTTATTTATGCCTGACATGGTTACTGACAACAATCGCCTATGCAGTTCATAAGGTCGACAATACTTTCATGCTTCAGGTAATAATAAGTGTTTTTCCCTTCCCGCTTCGAGCCAAGAACACCCTTGTCCTTAAGTATTCCAAGATGATGTGAGGCAGTTGATTGTTCAATTCCAATTTGATTATGTATCTCGGTGACATTTTTTCTTTTCCCGGGTTCCAGACAGCCAATGATCGATATCCTCACAGGGTGTGCAATTGCCTTCAGCATTCCTGCCGCTTTTTCGAGATTATCCGGATTTATGTTTTTAATTTCCATTAACTCCTTTTCTTTCAACAAATATATCATAATTTTTATTGACAGGAATGAGTCATACTTTTACAATGGTCTTATCGATTTAATAATAAGCAGGTAATCCCTATTTTACTATATTTGACGAAAATCCTTTCATGCCGGACCTGGGGAACATAAAGAGACCTGTCAAGGATGAAATGGCTCAGTTCGAAGCCTATTTCGACAAGACGATACAAAGCAGGATTCCCCTTCTTAAAATAATACTGAACTATATCTTCCGCCGGAAAGGCAAGCAGATGAGGCCATTGCTTGTTTTTCTGAGTGCTAAGCTCCATGGAGAGATCGGGGAATCGGCATATGTTGCCGCCACCCTGATCGAACTTCTTCATACAGCATCCATTGTCCACGACGATGTGGTGGATGATGCTTCCGAAAGACGGGGAGCATTGTCGGTAAATGCACTCTGGAATTCAAAAATTGCGGTACTTGTCGGAGATTACATGCTGTCGAAAGGATTGCTCGTCAGCATCGAAAAAGGCAGAACCGACATGCTTGAAATTGTTTCTGAAGCAGTAAAATCGATGACTGAGGGAGAGCTTCTTCAGCTTCAGAAAGCCAGGAAGCTCAACATCAGGGAGGAGGATTATTTCAAGATCATAGGGGCTAAAACCGCTGCGCTTCTGGCGGCCTGCACAGCTTGCGGCGCCAGATCGGCAACAAACAATCCCGACACCATCCAGGTGATGAAGGATTTCGGAGAATCTATCGGAATCGCCTTTCAGATAAGGGACGATATTCTTGATTATGAAGGTAGCGGGCTAACAGGCAAGATCTCAGGAAACGACATTAAGGAAAAGAAAATTACCCTGCCTCTTATACATTCTCTTGAAAAAGCAACATTCTCAACGAAAAGGCATATACTCCATATCATCGGGAACAGTAAAAAATCGAGATCCGATGTTGAGGAGGTTATAAGGTTCGTGTCCACGCACGGAGGGATGGAATATGCAGCTTTCAGAATGAATCAGTACCGCGACAAAGCGCTCGCGATACTCGATATATATCCGGAATCTGAGGTCAAGAATTCACTGAGGGAGTTCGTGAATTATACCGTTTCGAGAGATAAGTAAACACTCCAGGCACCCCGCTTTTATTGGGGTTAACCCCCTGAGGGTCAGGCCACCTCAAGATTTACCTTAGTAACCTTCTCCATATCCTTCTCATAATACTTCGATCCGAGATAAAACAACAGGGCTCCAATCAACAGGATGAAAGGCAAGACGGCCAATGCTGTTTTTATGTTCGTGCGGTCATAGATCTGACCTATTACGATCGGAGCCATCGATGCACCGAGAAGGTTCTGTACCACCACCGCAATGGCGTATGATGTGGCTCTTAAACCCGGATGGATTACATCCTGGGTCACTGCAGTGGCCCCTGAAATAAAGACCATGATGCAGATACCCATTAGCAGAAATGTGACATATTGAACAGCTCCGCTGAAAAGGTATAATGCCATAAACAACAGGAGTGCCGAGACCAATGAAGAGATAGCCGGAAGCAGCAGCCTGGCATTGAACTGCGTTTTCCTCCACCTGTCTGTCAGGATGCCGCCAAGAGGTGCACCAACGAGGGCCATGACCATTACCGAACTGGCCAGGGTTCCCGCTTTTTCCTGGGGCAGACTCCTTTCAACCTGAAAATATGTCGACAGCCAGGTAATCAGCGAGGTTGTTACAAAGACAACAGCAGTGATCCCAAAATATGTAAAAATTATTGAAGGCTTGGATACGAATTCCTTTATCATATCCTTCCTCTCCATTTTTATTTTTTTGTTTGCTTTATCAAAAAATGAAAGGTCAACGGTCTTGTAATCCTTTACGAAAAGAAAGAGGATTGCCACTATCAGGCCCGGAAATGCAACGAGCCCGAAAGCATGCCTCCATCCAAGCTTTGCCGCGATGATCCCTCCAAGAAGAACCCCTATTGCAGTTCCCAGAGGGATGGAGGCATTCCAGATCCCCATCATTTTTGACCGCTTTTCTATAGGATATAATCCTGAGATCATAGCGCTTCCTCCTGGCGCATAACCTGCTTCGCCGACGCCAATGAGAAGTCGTGCCATGAACAGCTGGACAAAGTTACCGGTCAGAGCACACAGTGCTGTGGCAAGACTCCACATTATTGCCATTATCCCGATGGTTTTTGTCCGGCTCCAGCGGTCAACAAGAAGAGAAACAGGGAATGTAAGAATTACAATGGCCCAGTAAACAGCCGAAACCAGCAAACCGCTCTGGGTGTGCGAAATTCCCCAGTCAGCCTCAATGGATGAAAACATTGAGGTGACAATTGTCCTGTCGATATAATCGAACATATACAACAGGAATAAAAGCACAAATACGTAGTTTGAATATCTTTTCGAGAAAAGATATCCATTCTGACCTTCAGTATTTTTCATACGTCAATGGATTTGATTTTACAAGCCTGTTTGACAAACATGCGGAGTTCAAAGAGGTTATCAGGTTTTCCTCTGACCAAGTAAATAAAAATTACCCTTTGTTGTTGTTTTTATTGTAATTTTAAGTCTTTATACTTATTGAATTCAAACAATCACGGGTTTAATTTCATTTTTTCATTAATCCATTTAAAATTCATTTGATGGCAACATTAAGACAAATCGAGGAGTTCCTTGGATCCGAGCCCATTGCAATGGCCGGGGTATCGCGTAATCCGAAAAAATTCGGCTTTGCCGCATTCAGGGAATTAAAGGAAAAAGGGATGCATATAATTCCTGTAAATCCTCATGCTGAAGAGATCCATGGATCAAAGGTTTATCACGACATCAAAAGCCTTCCGGATGACGTCCGCGCTCTTATAGTAATGACAGGAAAGGACCAGACTGCCGGAGTGATAAGGGATGCCAGGGAAAAAGGGATTAATCAGATTTGGGTCCAGCAGATGGCCGAGAGCAAGGAGGCCCTAAAGGAGCTCGAGGGAACCGGTGTTAATTTTATAACAAAAGAGTGTATTCTGATGCATTACAAGCCTCACAGTTTTCATAAATTCCACAGGGCATTGCGAAAATTTTTCGGCGGTTTCCCCAAATAGCTATACTTTGTAAATTGATTTGGTACTCCCGGCATCCTTAAAAGAATTGTATGAAGGAAACAGGATATATTCAAAGTGATGAGTTTACAGTAAGGGATTATGAATGCGACATTCAGGGAGTGGTCAACAATGCAAATTACCTTCATTATCTTGAGCATGCCAGACATGAATTCCTGATTTCAAGAGGGATCGACTTCATACAGCTCCACCACGAAGGTCTCGACCTTATCGTTACCAGGAGTGAAATAGAGTACAAATACCCTCTCAGAAGCCGCGATAAATATATTGTAAAAACAAATATCCAGAGAGAAGGAAATATAAGGCTCGTGTTCCTGCAGGATATCTTCAGGACAAAAGATATGAAGGTTATTGTGCGAGCCAGGATCACCGGGGCAGCAATAAAAAACGGAAAACCGGTTTACCCGGCTGATGTTATCAAAAAACTGGGGCTGGATTGAACTAACAAATATTTATGAAATGAAACAAAAAAGTTTACAATTGAAAACATTCTGCACGGCAGCATTCATAATGCTTTTTATGATTAATTCCTACTCACAGTCCATTGAGGGTGACTGGTTCGGGAAGGCGAGCATCCAGGGAATAGAGCTAAGGCTCACATTACATGTCAAATCTGCAGAACAGGGCTTCACTTCAACCTGGGACAGTCCCGACCAGGGTGCGTTTGAGGTACCCTCAACAACAACGACGCTAAATTTTCCCGATTTTACATTCACCCATGCCGGAGCGGGATTCAAATATGCAGGAAAAGTAAATGCATCATACACTCAAATTACAGGCACTCTTGAGCAAAACGGACAGAAGCTTGAGATTATCTTCGGCAGAGATCCGATCGCTGCCTCTGCCAACAGTCCGGATGCCCTGAAACAGAAATACGACAAACAGGAAGTATATATAACCATGCGTGACGGAGTTAAGCTTTTCACATCGGTTTATACTCCTAAAAACACATCGGTAAACCACCCTGTTCTCCTCACCAGGACTCCCTATAACATTGAATCGGGAGGGCAGGCAAATTACAATTTCTTCATGCAGCTTTACTCCAGATATACCGAAGAGGAATACATTATGGTATACCAGGATGTCCGCGGGAAATTCATGAGTGAAGGTGTTTTCGAAGATGTACGTCCGGTAATTCCATCAAAAAAGAGCAACAGCGACACCGATGAAACTACCGATACATGGGATACTGTTGACTGGCTTGTAAAGAATGTAAAAAACAACAATGGGAGGGTAGGCATTTTCGGGATATCTTATCCCGGATTCTATTCAACCATGGGAATCATTAATGCTCACCCGGCAGTAAAGGCTGTTTCACCGCAGGCACCGGTAACCGCATGGTTCATTGGTGATGATTTTCATCATAACGGCGCATTTTTCCTGCTCGACTGCTTCCCTTTCTATTACAGTTTCGGACAGGCTCACAGAACGCCATCCCGCAGCGGAAAACCCTCTTTCAAATGGCCCGTACCCGACAATTATGAGTTTTTTCTTTCCCTTGGTGCAATTAAGAATATCGCTCCAAAATATTTCGGCGACAGTATAAAATTCTGGAACGATGCTTTTGCCCATCCCGATTATGATGAATTCTGGAAAGCACGCGATCCGCGCCAGCACCTTAAAAATGTCACCCCGGCGGTTATGACTGTCGGCGGGTGGTTTGACGCCGAGGATCTCTACGGAGCCCTGAATACTTATGAAGCAATCGAGACACAGAATCCCCAGACGATAAAGAATCATCTTGTAATGGGTCCCTGGTCGCACAGCCAGTGGGCATTTGGAGAGGCAAACAACCTGGGAAATATTTACTGGGGGCTTGATGCAAACGAGAATTTCATTGAAAGGGAGGAGAAATTCTTCAATTTCTACCTGAAAGGTGAGGGCGATCCTGGAATACCTGAGGCCAGTATTTTTATTACAGGATCAAATGAATGGAGGGATTTTGATTCCTGGCCTCCGAAGAAAAGGATTGAGAAGAACCTCTATTTTCATGCCGGCGAAACAGCATCATTCAATGCTCCGGTGAGCAGTACGGCTTTTGATGAATATGTTTCTGACCCGATGAATCCTGTTCCGTACACCGAGGATGTCCATGCCGCAAGGACAGCTGAATATATGACCGATGACCAGCGGTTTGCCTCCCGCAGGCCCGATGTAATGGTTTATCAGACCGGGGTCCTCACTGAAGATATCACGTTGACGGGCCCGCTTTTTGCTGATCTTTTTGTGTCAACAACCGGAACGGATGCTGACTATGTTGTAAAGCTTATCGATGTTTTTCCTCCGGAAACGAAGGCCGATGATCCGGAACTTAAGTATCCCCTTGGAGGATATCAGATGCTTGTAAGGGGGGAAGTATTCAGAGGCAAATACCGCAACAGCTTCGAAAAGCCGGAACCATTTGTTCCCGGCAAGGTGACCGAGGTAAAATATGAGATCCCCGATGTTGCCCATACATTCAAGAAGGGCCACAGGATCATGGTCCAGATTCAGAATTCATGGTTCCCACTTGTTGACAGGAATCCGCAGAAATTCGTAAATATCTACAAATGCTCCGACAGCGATTTTCAGAAGGCAACACAAAGATTATATCACGACAATAAATATCCGTCTCATCTCAGGGTCAGCATACTTCAATAATACAGAGAAAGTTGTATGCATCGTCTCAGGCAGTCTGAAAAGCTGATTGAGTGAAATAACCATGTTATGAAAATTATCTGGAAATATCTCAAACCGTTCAGGGGATTGTTATTTCTTGCAATGGGGCTTGCGGCAATAGCACAGGTGCTTGAACTTATCGATCCCATTATTTTCGGGAAAATCATTGATAATTTTGCTGTCAATACAGGGGACCGCAGTGAACAAGAGCTTATAAAAGGAGTCCTGAAACTGCTGGCCCTTGCTGTTGGGGTAGCTCTGCTGGCCAGGCTGGCAAAGGCTTTTAATGAATATACCACCCGCCTGGTAGTGCAGAAATTCGGACTTTCGGTTTTTGATGAAGGATTAAGGCACACTCTTCGCCTTCCTTACCATGAATTTGAATCAACCAGCAGCGGACAGGTGCTCTCTCTCCTGCAGAAAGTGAGAAATGACAATGAGCGGTTCATCAGTTCATTCATCTCAATTATATTTTCCACAGTGGTTGGTATTGCTTTCCTCATCTGGTATTCAGTTACGATGAACTGGGCAATGATCCCGGTGTTCCTGACCGGAGTTGTAGTGCTGGGCGGGCTGACCGGCCTTCTGAGTCAGAAGATCAAGACTATTCAGCGTGCTGTGGTGAAAGAAACCAACAAAATGAGCGG
>DAIUKI010000098.1:0-8544 GCA_036848255.1 Bacteroidales bacterium
TAAATCATTTTCCGGAAGGCATTTATATTCAGCATATGCTCCGAATGTTAATCCGCAAGAGGCAAAAACGCTATCACCTGTTTTGAAGGATTTAACTTTTTTACCAGTTTCTTCAATTATTCCTGCTAATTCAAATCCAAGTATTTTCACCTTTTTAGGTTTGAATAAACCATTAAAAAGTCTTCCAACAAAGGGATCGGCTTTCCGCAAACGCCAATCTCCTGCAGTTACTGTGGTGGCATATATTTTTACCAATACTTCATTGTCTTTGGGAGCAGGTTTTACAACATCCTTTAGTTCAAGAACATCAGGTGTTCCGTATTTTTCATAAATAACTGCTTTCATTTTTGTATTTTGTTAATGTAGTATTTTTTCAGGCTTAAATCCCATAATTATAAGTCATACCGTCAAAATCATTTCATGGTAATGGCTACGTTCCCCTTTTTGTGTCCTTTGTCGACATATCTGTGAGCTTCAGCAATTTGTTCAAATGGATATCGCCTGTCGATAACTGGTTTTAGTTTTCCGGCCTCAATAAGCTCCTTGAGAAAAACGAGATTCTCCTTCAGTTCGGTTGCTACACCGCCTATCACTTTTTTGCTGCTTGTCATGGATGTCCAAATCCCTCTGAGATTAGATGATAATGACATATGGACAGCCCTGAGATAAATCCCATTTTGTTTAAGTGATTTTAAACATCCAGAAAACGGGCTTTTGCCTGTTGTGTCAAAAATAATATCATAGGAGTGTCCATTTTTAGAAAAATCGTCTTTAGTATAATCAATCACCTTATCGGCTCCCAGAGACTTTACTAATTTAACATTCGAGGTACTGCATACTCCGGAGACTTCTGCCCCAAAGTATTTGGCAAGCTGTACAGCAGCCGTGCCTAGACTGCCGGAAGAGCCATAGATGAGAATTTTTTGTCCGCTGCTGATATTCCCTTTTCTCAGAAAATGCAATGCTGTATTTCCCCCGAAAGGAATAACGGCTGCCTCCTCATAGTTAAGATTTGCCGGTTTTATGGCAATAGTACCATCTTCAGACAGACAAATGTATTCGGCATGGGCGCCAAGATTCATCCCTGCCTGACCAAAAACCTGGTCGCCTTTCCTGAACAGTTTTACATTTTTCCCCACTTCTTCAATTTCTCCGGAAAATTCATTCCCCAGGATTTTTGTTTTCCCTGGTCTTGTGAGGCCATTGAAAACTCTTATGGCAAATGGATCAGCCTTACGCATGCGGCAGTCGCCTGATGTTACTGTTGTCGCTATTATTTTTATAAGCACCTCATTGTCTTTGGGAACAGGTTTCTCAACCTCCTTTAGTTGAAGAACCTCCGGTGGTCCGTATTCTGAGTATACTATTGCTTTCATTTAAGTAATTTCTTAATCTGAGTGTATTTAACCTTTGTTTATTTCTGCTTTGACAAACTCGACTTCAGGGTTGCGCCAATTCCATGCATACCAGACAATTAGTGCAGTAGTCGCAATTTCTATCACTGTGAAAAATACGTAATACGTAGTTGGTTTTGCAACAAACAGTGTTACGGGTAGTGCAAGTGTCATTATCGTTCCAGCGATGATGCTCATCCACCGACCTGCCCGATACTTTAATAACCGCGACAGGAGAACCATAGTAATCGGAATCATCATGAATATGGAGCCCCCTAATAGGAATCCTTCAGTCATTTGAACCGATCCATGTTTAACAGGATCCATTAATGTTACAACATCGCCGTAAGTATATGTGAGTATTGCAAATAGCCATAGTGCTGAAAGTCTCACTTTCATGTCTGGCATTTCAGAGGTCTTTTTGTAGGCATTCATATTATTTACTTTTTAAATTGTGAGGGTGTGTTTTTATACTATTCATAAAATGAATTTTGTTCCGTGTACTGTAAACAGTTCAGTCCGGATTAAGTTCAATGTCAAATAAAAGTTGGGGAATAGTTTGAAGAAGGGATCCGTTGCACAAGTGTTGATATCGACCCTGCAGGCTTCTACCTCTTATTAACTTTTATTTCAATGCCCCCGGGTGTTTCCCCAAACTTGTTAAGTCTGTAACTGAATGATATCATCAAAAGCCTTCCAAGCATATTTGAACGCTGTTCCCTGATGAAATTCAGATCACTTGTACGCTCAATTCCTGTATTCCTGTTAAGGAGATCTATTCCCTGGAAGGTAAGCGAGCCCCTGTTGTTTCTCAGAAAATAGTGAGTTATTTCAACTCCTGTTAATGGAATAACAACAGACTGACTGAAACTGCGTGAGTTATAATTCGTTACATCGGCTGTGACCTGGAAATTCCACTTCTTATTGGGATTAAACCGGATTTCAGTAAAATAAGAGAAGTCGAGGTATCTGTTGTTCAGTGATTCCTGAATTGAAAACCTTGCATCAGTCATCTGAAATGCTCCGCCTGCAATCACATCCCATTTTGTTTTTTTCCTGTTTTCAACACTCAATGAGATCCTGTGACTCAGGTTCGTATTTATGTTCTCTATATTATTCACATAACTGGTACCACGATTCCAGGTTTCTTCAAGATTTGTATTGATCTTAATACCTAGCTTACGTATTGGGGTTGAAAAATCGGAACTACTCTGAATCCTGTAATCCGATGGCACATTAACAAGCGTCATCGACTGCCTGAGGTTATCATCTATTGTACGGTCCCAGTTTATCTTGTCATTAACATAAGTTGCATTAATACCTGTAATGAATGATGTAAATGAGAACTGATCAAAGATCCACCAGTTAACCGACAGATTATTCGAAAGTTCGGGTTTCAGAAACCTGTTTCCGCGACTTAATACCAGCGGATTTGAGATATTAATCGTTGGCAATAACTGATTGATTGAAGGCACGTTAACGCCAGTCTCGTAATATAGTCTTATTCTTCCTCCGGTTTTATACTCATATTCCCATGACAAACCCGGTGTAAAATAGATATGATCATCATCTGCAAGCTCATCATTATCAAGCGAATTTGTCGTTTTTCCAATTTCCATCTGCATTGATAGAGTAAACTGGACCTTATCAGTATTTCTGATAAGTTTTATTTCAGGCTTCAACCATCTGTATTGTCTTGTAAAATAGGGACTCAGGGAATCGATCCGTTCGTCGGTTGTTATCTGATTTCCCTGAATCCTGTTCAGGTTTTCATACTGAATCCCGGCTTTCAGATCCGGTTCAATGTAGAAAGAGTTCCCCATGCTTCTTGTTATGGAGGATGTTGCTGAAAAATCATATAATCCATTTTTGTTCTCCTGATACTGACTGGAAGTGACCTGGTTATCGGGATTAAAGTATGATGTCCGGTTATTCCAGAAAGAATTACCCGGATTACGCGACCAGGAAGCATCAGATAACAATTTGAAAACCGTTTTCCCTCTGTCGATAAGTTTCAGATATGAACCATTTATATTTCCTGAAAATCGTTTTGCATTATCATTTCTTAGTGATTCCAACCTGCTTTTTTCTGCTTCGTTACTGAAAACAGAAGTATTCATGTTACTGCGTGTCTTGCCATATGACATTGAAACGGAACCATTTAAAATAATGTTTTGGGTGGAGTCGATACGGTTTCTGAGACCAAAGTTTAATCTCTGAGCGAGGTCAAGTTTGTTCTCATCAAGATTATCTTCCTGGATGAAAGGATTAATATCGGTGAAGTTTCGGCTTGAGGTTGATTGAATCAGGTCCCTGTCAGAACCGTTAACAATGTAACTCATGAAGATCCTGCTATCCTTTTTAAATTCATTTGAATAGTTAAATCCACCGGCACCAGATTTTGATAATCCGGTTACAGGTTGACCAAAGTTGATCGGGAAACTGCTGCCTCCGCCCGAAGGAATTTTGATCTGAACGGCACCACCATGTCCGCCAAGACCCATAATTCCACCGCTGAAATCAATATAATCTTTAAATGAAAATCCAAACTGATTGATATTATTCATCATACCCAGTGCAGCAAACTGGTTCTTTTTTGAGAATTTATATAATTTCCCACTAGCCTGATAATGACCATTTTCACTTCCACCACCAAGCAGCTCACCAAATATCGCATTCTTTTTCTCCTCTTTAAGCATAAGGTTAAGGGTTTTATCACGGGTACCATCATCAATTCCCGTGAACTCAGATTCGTCTGATCTTTTATCATAAACCTGGACTTTCCGTAATGCGTCAGCCGGCACATTACGGGTAGCCATTTTCGGATCGCTTCCAAAAAATTCTCTCCCGTCAACAAGAACTTTTTTTATGTCCTCCCCCATTGCCTTAATATTGCCGGCTCTGTCTACATCCAATCCCGGCAGTTTTTTGAGGAGATCTTCGACAACAGCATCGGGTTTTGTAACAAATGCTGCTGTATTATATTCTATAGTGTCGGTTTTAAACCGTAACGGAATATAGTCTTCTTCAACAACAACTTCTCCAAGACTTACAGGTTTTGATTTCATAGAAATAGTACCTAAATCTTCGCCCCCGGGAATTGGTACTGTTAACGGTTTGAAAACAGTCTGATGTCCCAGAAACGAGACCTGCAAAAGGTAATTTCCTGCTTTAACACCCTTAATTTCAAAAATGCCGTTATCGTTTGTTACACCGAAAAATGCCATTGTTGAATCGGCCGGATAGAGAAGTACAACCGGCGCATAACCTATCGGAGAGCCATTGTCGTCAGTTATGCTTCCCTTAACCCTGGAACCCTGTGGAAAAACCTTTATCCCCAGACTGAATAAAAAGATAAATAGTACAACCTGTCGCATATTATTCTGATATTAACCTTTGATTCTGATCATTACATGAGCACCGCCTTCACCACCTTCTGATCCCATCTCTTTCATTTTTTCATCAACAATCTTCTTATATTCTTCCTGCGTAACTTTTTTACCCTCCGCAGGTTTCACAAGCATGGCCTCGACTTTAATTTCTGAATCTATTGTTCTTGCTGTGATAACATGTTTCCCATTATCGATATCAACAAGGAGTATCAATCCGGGTAACCCGGTATAACCTGCAGGACCTGATGAAACAGGGATCATGGTTGTGAACCATGCGCTTATTTTTCTTCCATTATCCTCCTTAACAGCCTCCTGGCAACTGTATCCGAGTACAATCCGATTATTTCCGGTAAACTTCCATTCCTGGTTTACTACCTCACTTTCAATAAGAAACATTCTTGTCATGAACTCTTTTTGTTCAATCTTCCTCATGTTTCTGAGATCTGTGAAAGTTTTATCCTTACCACCTGCTACTACCATTTTCATTGTCATGTGACCAGTCTGTTGAGTCATAACTTCATCAGGCTTCTTACTGTCATCTTCAGTATAAAGTGTATTATCCTGATTGAATATTAACATTTTGACGTTAACCTGCTCTTTTGGCATTGTTTCAGCGAACTGCGCAGCATCACCTTCGAGTTTGAACTCAAGCTTAATTTTTTCTTCGAAAGTAATTTTACCCGATGTAGTGCCTTTTCCTGTAGTTTCCTGACTGAATCCGGATACCGAAGTATACAGAACCATTAAAAAAAGTAATAGTTTTTTCATTATTTTATAATTTTAAGTTTCAGCAAAAATAGACAGGGATTTTCCGGGATGAGGTTAAGGTAAAGCCAATTAAGGTTAATTAGGGTTAATGAATTCATACACGTATTATGCTTTTACTATTTTTGCTTTAATTAAATCAGATGAAAAAGGCAAGAAATACCACATGGCTTCTTATCCTGATGATTATCAGCCAGATAATGCTGACAGGACTTCTGGTACAATGGCTTAAGTTACAATGGATTGATGAAAAGGAGGCGATTCAAAAGGAAGTGAGCCGTATGTTTACGGAATCGGTAAACCAGGTAATGGATTCATTACTTGTCAAACATCTGATTGTTCCGGTAATGAACGATACTTCCGCCGGAAAAGACCATCTGGTACGATTTAATAAAAAAATTCCCTCAGACAGCACCCTGAATAAAAGGCATATAACTGCAATATTTAACAGTGAAAAACCTGATAAGGAAGCTGTTATTTCGATCGCAATTCCCGATTCTCCCGACACATCGCAAAAAGACAATATTTCTTTTAACTTTTATGACAGCACAGAAAGGACTTTTCTTCTCAGGAGTGTCAAACTAATTATAAATCAAACAGGTGAACCCGGAGGAGAATGGAGACAATTGAGTCATATGGGTTCAATGGTTCCTGACTCAGCCCTGCTTAAAGAAGTGTTTGAAAACAAGATAACAAAAGTGGTTGACGGAGTACAGGTCAGGTGGATCTCTGAATCTGAAAGAAAAAATGTAAAAACAGGAGGATCCAAAATTTATCTTCGCAGCAATCTCTTTGAAATACCATTTAATGCAGAGCTTTCTCATTTTAATTCAATTCTGCTTCAGGGTATATCGGCTCAGATCATCTTTGGGTTTGTTCTGCTTATTTTAACCGGGGCAGCTTTTTTCTTTACTTTCAGGAGCCTGAAAAAAATGGAATTATTGAATACTCTTCGCAACGATTTTATAAGCAATATTTCTCATGAGCTTAAAACTCCTGTTTCAACTGTTACAGTTGCACTTGAAGCTCTGAAAACTTATGACAGAATGAAGGATCCGGTCAAATCGGATGAGTACCTCAGAATAGCTTTAAATGAAATGAAGAGGCTCGATCAACTGATTTCACAGGTATTAAACACTTCGATACTCGAAGATCAGAGCCAGTATCTTAAGCTGGAGGAAGGTGACCTGGTCAGTGTGATACGTGAAGTATTAACCTCAATGCAGGTTAGGTTCACGCAGAATAAGGCAAGTGTGGAATTTAATCCTGTTGAGGAATCCTGTAGTCTGTATCTTGACAAATTACATATTCAGGGAGTTCTGATCAATCTGCTTGATAATAGTTTGAAATACAATAACTCCAATCCAGAAATCAGGATTGACATTATAACAAAAGAAAGGTCAGTTATACTCACAGTCAGCGATAATGGTCCGGGTATTCCGGATGAATATATTTCAAAAGTATTTGACAAGTTTTTCCGTGTTCCCAAAGGCGATAGACATGATGTTAAGGGATATGGACTCGGACTTAGTTTTGCCGAGTTGGTTATGAGACATCATTCGGGATCAATAAGTGTAAGAAACCTTGACAAAGGCGGATGTGAGTTCACCCTTACCTTTCCAAAATCATAAAAGTGAAAAAGAAGATCTTATATGTTGAAGATGAGCCATTTCTTGGGAAGATAGTTAAAGAAACTCTTGATAATCTTGACTTTGATGTAAAATGGATAACTGACGGGAATCAGGTGATGGAGGCATTTTCTTCATTCTCGCCGGAGATTTGTATACTTGACATAATGCTCCCCAATGTAGATGGCTATTCTCTTTGCAAAGAAATAAGCAGAATGAATCCAAACATACCTGTGATATTTTTAACAGCAAAAGTTGAAACATCTGACCTTGTGAAAGGATTTGAATCAGGCGGAACAGATTACATTAGAAAACCCTTTAGTCTGGAGGAACTTATTGTCAGGATAAATAATCAGCTGCAAATCAGGTCTTCAGTGCAAAAGAAAGTTTCGGCTGGTCCGGATGAAATAAAAGTTGGGCTATACACATTCTATCCTAAAAGGTATGAATTAAAGTCTCCCGGGGAAGTAATAAAACTATCGCAGCGTGATATGGAGGTATTAAGTCTGCTTGTTTCACATATGAACAAGGTCATTGACAGAAAAACGCTCTTAATGACGGTATGGAAAGACGACTCCTTTTTCAATTCAAGAAATCTGGATGTCTATATCAGAAAACTCCGGCAGTATTTCATCGAAGATAAATCGATACTCATTCAAACACTTAAAGGAAAAGGTTACCTCTTCCTTGTCCCTTCAGAACACTGACCTCTTTCATGTTCCAACTCTACAGTCTCAACGGTCGGCCCCCCTGGATGGAGCCCGAAAGGTACCCCAGACATTGGAAAATCCCCGATCTGAACAATCAGGGTTAATCTCTGTATTTTGTTGTAATTTTGTATCAATTATTTAATTATGAAAGCATATTACTCAACTGCATATGGTGGAGCTGAAGTGTCTCATTTTGGAGATATTCCTGATCCTTCAGCCGGAAATGGTCAGCTGCTGATTGAAGTTAAGGCAGTGTCGATAAACCCCGTGGATTTTAAGGTGAAAAGAGGTATCGCAAAATTCATGAGCAACCCGGGATTTCCGCGCATCTTTGGTTCTGATTTTGCCGGAATTGTTAAGTCGACCGGCAACGGAGTGACACAATTCAAGCCTGGCGACAGGGTCTACGGTGCGACTCCGGTGATATGGGGCAAACCGGGGGCACTGGCACAGCTGCTGGCAGCCAATCAGAAATATGTCAGGGCTCTACCCCAACAAATCTCATTTGAAGAGGCCGCATCACTACCCATCGCTGCCCTGACAGCTCTTAACGGGTTAAGAAGATGCATGGTTTCAGAAGGGAAAGCTGTTCTTATTAATGGTGGTACAGGCGGCGTCGGCCATTTTGCAATCCAGATCGCCAAAGCAAAAGGTG
>DAIUKI010000099.1:0-8528 GCA_036848255.1 Bacteroidales bacterium
GTAAGTCGTTTTAATTCCTGCGAAAAAGAATCCTTAAATGGGAACAGCAGCAGACTTATTGTTGTCAATAGTAATAACTTCTTCATTTTTAATATTTTATTCGTACCTTAATGATTCAATAGGATCTTTTTCAGATGCTTTCTTTGCAGGTTGATAGCCAAAGATTACTCCGACAGCCGCAGATACTCCGAAAGCGATAAAGATTGAAAAGAATGTTACAATGGTGGTTATGCCTGCAATCTGTTGAATCAGCTTAGCCATAACGAATCCAAAGAATATTCCGATGAAACCTCCGGTAACACTTATGAGAACTGCTTCCGAGAGGAACTGAACAACAATATCCATTTTCTTGGCGCCTATGGCCATCCTTGTCCCGATCTCCTTAATCCTTTCCATAACCGACGCATACATGATATTCATGATCCCAATCCCGCCAACAAGCAGTGATATACTGGCTATTACTCCAAGCACGATATTGAAAATGTCCTTCGTTCTTTCCTGCTGTTTCAGAAGAAGTTCGGGAACCGTGATCTCAAAGTCCTTGACATTCGTATGACGCCTTATGAGCATCCGGCTCAATATTTCAGTGCTCGGGTTCAGCTGTTCAGTTTCATTTACCTGAACAACTATCCGGTCGAGCTGGTTATAATTTGTTTCGGCACTGGAGGAGGCATCTGAGCTGCTTACAACAATGCGTGCCATACCGCCCATTCCTCCGGGTCCGCCCATGACCATCATATTTGAGGAGGCTTCCGACACAAGCTTGGTATTTACAAGAGCCCTGTTCTGATATCTGAGGAGCATTGTCTGTATAGGGATGTATATGTTATCGTTGTAAACGTTTACTCCCTTTTCTTCGAATCCGGTCAGGCTGACATTTGTTTTCTGAAGAACGCCGATAACCTTCAACCAGATCCCGTTAAACTTTATATACTGTCCAATCGGTTCGATTTTACTGAAGAATTTTGCCCTGATATTTGCACCTATAATGCACACCTGTATTCCGTTCTCTTCCTGGTAGGAATTAAAAAAGGTTCCTGAAACAAGTGGAAGGTTGTACAGGTAGAAGTAATCGTTTGAAACACCTACAAGCTTCGCAGTATATTTCACCCCATTCATCATTGCGACGGAGTTAAATGAGATTTCAGGACTGATCCTCTTCACTGAAGGAAGGGTTTCACGGATGGCCTCAACGTCGAGCATGCTAAGGCCCCTGGAGAATTTCTTTGTCTGTTTCTCGGAGTCTTCAGAACTTGAAGAGCTCTGATCCTGAACTATCGGATTAATTAGAATATTATTAACCCCAACCATTTTCATCTGTTCCATGATCTCCTGTTTGGCTCCCTTCCCGATCGCAAGCATAGCGATTACTGCTGCAACTCCGAAGATAATGCCAAGGGCGGTAAGCATCGATTTGAGCTTATTGGAAACTATGGATTCAACGGCAATTTCTATGTCGTGAAAATATCTGAAGAAGAATTTAAACATAACCTGAGTGTTTAATAATTAATTCTGATTCATTTCTGGTGTTCCAGGAGGAGGAGTCTGTGTTTGTCCCTGCTGGCCACCGGCGTTTCTGCGCCTCATTGATGTATCCCTGCGCACTCCGCCATTCTGCTGCATCCGCTGCCTCATTTCCGGGTTACTCTGCATCATTCTCCTCATTGCAGCTGTATCTCTCTGACCACCTTGTCCACCCGGTCCGGTCATTCCCCCCTCCGGCGTGCTGCCTCTCATCTGTTGAAAACGCTGCATCATTTCGGGTGACATTCCTTCCCTTCCGGGAAATCCCTCCTCGCTGGCCCTTGAGTTCTCTTCCTGTATTCTCTTTTCCTCTTCCCTTTTTGCTCTTGCACGCTCCTGGTTCACCGCAATGAGATCCTGTCCGGCAAGCTTGAATTTTTCAATGTTTTCCGGAGTGCTGAGATGGATCATCGTTCCGGCTTCAAGTCCCTGTTCGATTACAACATTGTTTTCATTCTCTTCGCCGGTCACAACAATCTGCTTGCTTCCTTTCTTGGTAAAAACATACGGAATACTGTCGGCCCCGAGCTGAACGCTTTCAAGTGGGACATATGTTACGTTTTCAATTGTTTTTGTAACGATCTGATTGCCGGTAGTCATTGAAGGTCTCAGGATCGGATCTGATCCGTCAAGCTTGATAACCACCTCAAATACCTTGGCATCAGCATTAGGGAGCTGTTCACCTATATTTGCGACAGAAATGACAGCGCCCGTATATGATTTTTCAGGGAAAGCATCTACCAGCAGGTTCACTTTCTGCCCGACAGCGACCTTGCTGACATCAATCTCATTCACATAAGTCTTAGAGATCATTGATGACATGTCGGGAAGTGTTGCAACTACATTGTCCCATGGTGATATTGAAGATCCCACTTTTCGTTTTGCGTTTGTCCTGTCCCTTTTATAGATCACCATCCCATCGGAAGGAGCGTAAATGACAAATTTTGAGAGTACAGCCTGAAGATCGGTCACTTTCTGACGCTGTTCCGAGAGATTGAATTTTATTGTCTTCATATCCGACCTTGCCTGTTCAATCTTAAGGGAATATCCCTTGATAGACTGCTCAAGCGAACGTTTTGCCTTGTCAAGTGCAATCTCAGCCTGCCTGATCGTTGTAGGCGGCTCAAATTTTGACTGCTCAAGAGTAATTTCCGCCTCTTCAACCGAGAATTTGAGATTCTTGATATTGTCGCGAAGATCGCTGAGGGTAACAGCAGTGTCCAGAATCTTGACCTCAAGATTGGCTTCCTGTGTTGTCAGCCTCTCAAGCTCATCCTTGAGAGTATTGTCGAATGATGTTCTGTCGAGTGTACAGATATAATCACCTTCCTTGACCTGAGTTCCTTCCGGCACCAGATCAGTTATCTTGATCTCAGCAGCTCTGATCTGCCTGCTTTGTGTAAAATCAGGGCCCTTTATATCCTGGGAGTTTTCAGCCTGAAGCTCGCCAGTGGTAGAAACCACTATCTCAAACTGACCTTGTTTAGCTTCAATATACAAATTGGCAATGTCCTTGTTTTTTGCGGATTTGCCGATCATGATCAGGACTATAATTGCCACAAGTGCGACGATGCCTGTAATGATAACTGATTTTTTCATCGGGATTATACTTAATTATTTAAAATTTCCTTAATTGAATTCTGTGCAAAAGTATTTAAATGTGCATTATCCATAAAAGATTTAACATCTTTTAAGGTTTTCCGGATTTTCGTCTTCCGGATTAAAGACACTCATCCTGTTATATTTATTCCGGAGTAGTTAAAAAAAAAGATAGTTATTTGACTTTTTTAACAATTGAAATAACGGCATCGGCAAGGTTTTCAGCTTCTTCGGCGGTTCTGCCTTCAGCATAAATTCTCATTACCGGCTCCGTATTTGATTTACGGATCTGCACCCAGCCATTACTGTGCTCAATCCGCATGCCATCTCTCTCGTCAATCTCATGATCGCCGTATTGACTGCGCACATTGTCAAGTATACGGCTGAAATCGACATCTTCCTGAAGTTCAAGTTTTTTCTTCGCGATATAATAATCAGGATATGTTTTTCTGAGTTCAGAACATTTAATCCCGCTTTTTGCCAGGTGAGAAAGGAAGAGGGCTATTCCTGCAATGGCATCACGGCCATAGTGAAGCTCGGGGTAAATAACTCCTCCGTTTCCCTCTCCCCCGATTACAGCTTTCCTTTTTTTCATTTCCTCAACAACATTCACTTCGCCGACAGCTGCAGTAAAATAATGACCTCCATGCTTTTCGGTCACATCTTTCAGAGCTCTTGTGGATGAGAGGTTCGACACTGTGTTACCCGGTTTCTTACCCAGTATGTAATCGGATACTGCAACAAGTGTATACTCCTCTCCGAACATTGATCCGTCCTCGCAAATAATTGCCAGTCTGTCGACATCAGGGTCAACTACAAAACCGACATCAGCCTTTGATTTCGCTGTAAGCGATGATATATGGGTGAGATTCTGAGGAAGAGGTTCGGGATTATGGGCAAAATGCCCGTCGGGGGTGGTATTAAGCTCAACAATTTTACTGACTCCGAGCGATCTGAGCAGAGCAGGAACAATAATGCCTCCCACCGAGTTCACGCAGTCAACAGCAACTCTGAGATCAGCCGCTTTAATGGCTTCGGCGTCGACCATCTCAAGCGAAAGCACCTGGTCGATGTGTATCCGGCTCCATGAATCATCATGGATATATGAGCCGAAATCGTCGAGGAGAGCAAAATTGAAATCCTCCGATGCGGCGATTTCAAGGAGCTCTTCCCCGTCAGATCCCGACAGGAACTCACCCCTCTCATTCAGAAGCTTCAATGCGTTCCATTCAGCCGGGTTATGGCTCGCCGTAATAATGACACCTCCATTTGCGCCTGTCCCTGTTACCGCCATTTCTACAGTTGGGGTCGTTGCCAGTCCAATATCAGTTACATTTATTGCCAGGCTTCGCAGGGTGTTGGCCACAAGTGCATTAACCATTGCACCCGATCGTCGTGCATCGCGCCCGATTACAACCATAAGCTTTTGTCCGGCATGCCTCCGGCCAAGCCACGTTCCGTATGCTGCTGCAAATTTTACAATATCGACTGGAGTAAGACTTTCTCCCGGTCGTCCGCCAATCGTTCCCCTGATCCCTGAAATAGATTTAATTAAAGGCATAGATTTGAATTTTAGTGTCACAAAGGTGCAAAATTAACCCAAATCATAATATTGTCAAATAATTGTACCTTTGCATCCTGAACAAAAATCTATATGGAACACAGGAAGCCCGCACGGCAGAACAGGGCAGTTAAATCAAAACCGAAACCTGAGATAAGGAAACCAAGCGATGAAAAGATAAGGCTGAACAGGTTTATTGCCCATAGCGGCGTCTGTTCAAGGAGGGAGGCAGATGAGCTTATCCGTAACGGTCTGATAACCGTCAATGGAAAGATTGTTACGGACCTTGGAACGAAAGTCTTAACAGGTGATGACATAAAGTATAAGAACAGGAAGCTGAGCGCTGAAAAGAAGGTTTACATCCTAATGAACAAGCCCAGGGGGTACATCACTACTGTTGAGGATCCCCATGCCGACCAGACTGTTATTGACCTCATTGGCGACGCTTGCACCGAACGTGTTTACCCGGTCGGCCGCCTCGACAAGGAAACGACAGGCGTGCTTCTTCTTACAAATGACGGGGATCTGACAGGAAAGCTCACCCATCCGAAATACAAGAGGAAAAAAATATATCATGTTTTCCTCGACAAAGCAGTTACAAGGAACGATCTTACTCTTCTCACCGAAGGCGTCGAGATCGACGACGAAATGATAACTGCAGACGCAGTTTCGTATGCCGATCCCGAGGACAAGACACAGATAGGGATCGAAATACACTCGGGACAGAACAGGGTTGTAAGAAGAATATTTGAGAAACTTGGATACCGGGTGAAAAAGCTCGACAGGGTCTATTTTGCAGGATTGACAAAGAAAAACCTTCAAAGGGGCAAATGGAGGTTTCTTTCAGACAAGGAGATAAGTATGCTGAAAAGGGGAATATTTTAACGGATAAAAATGAGTCACAGATCAGGTTTTGTAAATATCCTTGGTAATCCTAACGTGGGTAAATCAACAATAATGAATTCCCTTGTCGGTGAAAAGCTTTCTATAATCACATCAAAGGCACAGACCACCCGTCACAGGATCATGGGAATTGTCAACGGAGATAATTTTCAGATTGTCTATTCGGATACTCCCGGCATACTTAAGCCGAGGTACAAGCTTCAGGAATCGATGATGAATTTCGTAAAAAGTGCCCTTACAGATGCAGATGTAATCCTTTATGTGACCGATGTAAACCAAAAATCCGGGGATGAGACCGGGTACACTGCCAGAATCAGAGAATCGGGCATTCAGGTGATAGTGGCAATTAACAAGATAGACCTTAGCAACCAGGAAGACCTGGAACGGATCGCAGGGAAATGGGAAAAGGAGTTCCCGGGTTCCCCGGTAATACCAGTTTCGGCCCTTAAGAACTTTAACCTTGATACTCTTTTAAACGCCATTTTAAGCAAGCTTCCTGAAGGTGAACCATATTTTCCAAAGGATCAGCTTACCGACAAATATGAGAAGTTTTTTGCTTCGGAAATAATAAGGGGAAAAATACTGATGAATTATCAGAAGGAGGTCCCTTACTCCACAGAGGTGGAGATAGAAAGCTTCAAGGATGAGCAAAAAATAATCCGGATCAGGGCATTGATCCATGTAACGCGCGACAGCCAGAAAGGTATAATTATTGGCCATAAGGGGGAAAAGCTTAAAAAGACCGGTACTGAAGCACGACTCGATATGGAAGATTTTTTCGGCCGGAAGGTGTTCCTTGAAATGTATGTTAAAGTCACGAAGGACTGGCGCGACAAACCCAGGGAGCTGAAAAGGTTCGGATACAGGTGATTGATTAATTGCGGATTGCGGATTTGTGATTGCGGATTTTTAAATCCGCAATCACAAATCCGCAACCCGAAATATTACAAATATGAGCAGGATTGTAGCAATAGTGGGAAGACCGAATGTCGGGAAATCGACCCTTTTCAACAGGCTGACCGAATCGAGGGAAGCGATCGTTGATGAGGTAAGCGGAGTTACGCGCGACAGGAATTACGGTGTCTGCCTCTGGAACGGAATCAACTTTTCAGTAATTGACACGGGCGGGTATGTCAGGTTTTCCGATGATATCTTCGAGGAGGAGATAAACAAGCAGGTCCTGTTTGCAATTGAAGAAGCTGATCTGATCCTTTTTATGGTTGATGTGACCACGGGGATACATGATCTTGATGCCGGTGTGGCTGATCTGCTGCGGAAAACCGGAAAGAAGGTGATTCTGGTTGTGAACAAGGTTGACAACAACCAGAGACTGCTTGATGCGACTGAGTTCTATAAGCTAGGGTTGGGCGATTATTTTCCCCTCAGCTCAATCAGCGGGAGCGGTACCGGCGAACTTCTCGACCAGGTTGTGAAGGATCTTCCCGATCAACCTGCTGAAACCATACCCGATATTCCCAGGATTGCAATCGTCGGAAGGCCAAATGTCGGCAAATCATCGCTGGTAAATTCACTTCTGGGCGAAGAACGGAACATAGTCACTCCCCTGGCCGGGACCACACGTGATTCAATTTACACGAGGTATAACAAATTCGACCACGACTTTCTTCTTGTCGACACTGCCGGATTGAGAAAAAAGGGGAAGGTAAGCGAGGATATCGAGTTTTATTCAGTAATGAGAGCAGTCCGGACAATTGAGAGCTCTGATATCTGCCTTCTGTTAATTGATGCTACCAGAGGGATTGAAGCCCAGGATATGAATATAATTTCGCTTATCCAGAAGAATAACAAGGGGATGATAATACTTGTCAACAAGTGGGACCTTATCGAAAAAGAGAACAATACCGCCATTAAGACTGAAAAGGAGATTCGCAGCAAAACGGCTCCCTTCACCGACTATCCAATCCTTTTTATCTCGGCAACGAACAAGCAACGGATCCACAGGATCCTTGAAACCGTCAACAAGGTAAATGAGAACAGGAACAGGAAGATCTCCACTTCGGAGCTTAATGAGGTAATGCTCAAAATCGTGAATGATAATCCACCTCCCGCCATAAACGGGAAGTATATCAAAATAAAGTACGTCACTCAACTGCCGGTTTATACGCCTTCATTTGCATTCTTCTGCAATTTTCCCCAGTATATCAAGGAACCTTATAAAAGGTATATCGAAAACAGGATGAGAGAGAAATATGACTTTTCCGGAGCACCGGTCAGAATATTTTTCAGAAAAAAATAGTTTACTTTGGTCTGATTTTTGTGCAAAATGATGTATTATTCGAAACCGATGACAACTAGATTTGTTACGATAGTTATTTTTTCCCTTCTTGCAATGGCTTCATGCGGGAAAATAGAGACTTTGCCTCCTGAACCCTATATCGACTATACAAGCTTCACGGTTTTTGACACAACCGACCTGCTCGGCAACACGATAATGGGGGGAAGACTGAAATTTTACTTCGAGGACGGGGATGGTGATCTAGGACTCAATGTTCCTGAGGGTGAAGAGGAAGCTGATACAATAAACCTCTTTGTTGCCCTTTACAGGATGAATAACGGAAAGATAATCCCTGCCCCTGATGATGACCCCTTTAAACCAACGGGATTCAGGATTCCGTATATGGACAGGGTGGGGCAGAACAAAATCCTAAAGGGGAACATTGCCGTTGAATTCTCCTACCTATTTTATTCTGAAGAAGATACGATCCGATACGAATTTTATGTGCGCGACAGGGCAGGAAATGTAAGCAACACTGATTCAACCTCCCTGATCCCGGTTTTTTCTCCCGGTATATATGAAACGCCGTAACCGTTGCTAGACCTTCAATCCCATAAACAGGATATCATCAACTTGTTCATAATCGCCCTTCCATTCATTATAGAATTTTGCCAGGGCTGTTTCCTGTTCATTAACAGGCAGATG
>DAIUKI010000100.1:0-8473 GCA_036848255.1 Bacteroidales bacterium
ATAAGGGTCGCTGGTTGCCTGGTGCTAGTTGCTGGGTACTTGGTGCTAGTTGCTCGTGCCTAACCAGCACTTACCAGTAACCGGGCCGAGCGTTAAGAAATAGCCCGGTGGGCTATTTTAGCGAAGGAGCCAGCCAGCAGGGGAGCCAGTAACCAGCACCAAAATTTAAATAATCAGTCTAATAAAAGGACAGTTAATCATCTGATAAGAAGGGAGCTGTCTCCGTAGCTTAAAAATCTGAAACCGTTTTCAAGCGCATATTTATAAATATTCTGCCACTTCCTTCCCGTCCAGGCCGAGATCAGAAGGAGCAGGGTGCTTCGCGGCTGGTGAAAATTGGTGACAATGCCATTTATTATTCTGAACTTGTATCCCGGGACAATAATTATTCTTGTTGAAGCTTCGAGTACCTTAATATTATTTTTACCCATGTGGCTTTTCAGGGCAGTGAGTGCATCCTTTCCGGTGATATCAGTATCAGTTTGATAAGGTTCCCACTGGTCAACTTCGGGATTAAAGGGGCTCGAAGAGGAGAGGGCTGCCGTTTTGACTCCAAGCCAGTAGAGGCTTTCAAGGGTTCTTACCGCTGTGGTGCCAACTGCAATTATTCTTCCTTGATTTTCAATCAGTTCATCAATTGAATCATTAGTTACAAAAAAATGCTCGCAGTGCATCGCGTGTTCAGAAACGTCCCTTGTTCTTACAGGTTGAAAGGTTCCTGCTCCTACATGCAGTGTGATCTGAGTCCGCCTCACTCCTTTTTCCGAAAGAGATTTCAGCAGGTTTTCGGTAAAATGGAGACCTGCTGTCGGGGCTGCAACAGAACCTTTTATTGTTGAATAAACTGTCTGATACCTGACTGTATCCTCATTCTCATCTTCCCTGGAGATGTAGGGCGGCAGTGGGATATGTCCGGAAATCTCAATAACTTCACTGAAACTCACCAAAGGGTCATTCCAGGTAAACCTTATCCTCCATGCTTCACCTTCGGAGCATATCCTTTCTGCAGAAAGTTCATGTTCCTTATCATTTACATTGAATTGCAGCTTTAAAACTCCTGTTTTCCATTTCTTCAGGTTCCCGATCATGCATTTCCACTCAACGGGACCGTTTGATGCAAATGATGTTTCATAAGATGCCGGAGTAAGAGGTTCCAGACAAAGAATTTCAATTCCGGCACCCGATTTTTTTTTAAAGAGAAGACGGGCCCTTATGACCCGGGTATTATTGAAAACAAGCAGGGAATCAGCAGGCACATGTTTATCTAGATTTCTGAAAACATCAGATGAAATATTGTTGCCGTCAAAAACCAGGAGTTTGGATGCATCCCTTTCCCTGACAGGATACTGAGCTATTCTCTCCTCAGGGAGTTCATAATCATAATCGACAATGTTGATTCTTTTCATTCAGGTTGCTTGAAAATCCGTGCTCAAAATTAACAATTTAACGAGTTACCCCTCTTTTTTGTATCTTTGCATCGCAGCAGGCTGTTCCATCGTTCTTCGACTCCCGATTAATATCGGGATGGCGGGGGAAGGAAAGTCCGGACAACACAGAGCACCATGCTTCCTAACGGGAAGATATCCGTGAGGGTATAGTCAGTGTAACAGAAAATAACCTCCCCTTGGGCTTCGCTCAGGGGGAAAGGGTGAAAAGGTGAGGTAAGAGCTCACCGGTCCTGATGGCGACACCGGGAGCCGTACACCTGATGGGTTGAAAGACCATGTATACCGGCGGTAAGGACTGCTCGTCCGATGCCGGGGGGTAGGTCGTATGATCCAGCCAGCAATGGAGGGACAAGATAAATGATGGAAACCGGTTCAAATATCTTTCGCAGATGCCTGAGCCGGAACAGAATCCGGCTTACAGGCCTGCTGCAATCAAAAACGGGACGCATTTGCGTCCCGTTTTTGATTGTTTGACCCCCTTCCTAACCTTCCCCCACAGGGGAAGGAAAGAGCATTTCCCCCTTGGGGGAAACGGGAAAGGGGGTTGTGTCAATAGGGTTACTTGATCTTAAACACACTATCCTCCATCGGAACATTAACCTCAACTTTTGTGAATGTTGTAACTATTTCCATTCCGCTTGTTGATGTTGTTGTTTTCATCGGCACAAGAATCCCGTTTGTCTCGGTATAATCTGAAGGGAATGACTCCACTGTCATGTCCATGCCTCCCTGGTTCACATTGGCAACAGTTTTCACGATAAGATATGAGGATTTATCAATAAACATGGTTGCTGTACCGGTCTCCTCTAAAGCTGCTTTAACCTTGAAAGCAGGTTTCCCGTTTACATCTTCCTCCCCTTCGAGGGTGAGCTTCCCTTCCTTCAGGTAATTAACCATGTAGTTGTTGAACATGTTATTCCTGTCTGCCTGCCTGACCTGTTCAGCCGTCATCTCAACAGGTTCGGTTGATCCGGCCATGGGATTGACCATATAGCCCTTCTCCCCGTCGAATACCTGGATAATGTCCTGTCCGTTAAAGCTTGTTACACTTTTGAGTTTGTTTGGATTCTTCATCCACACTTCCATAGGCATGTCCATACCCATCACAGAGGTCTTTGCAGAGATCTTGATTGTCTGAATGTTGCCGATCTTGTCGAGTTTGTTTGCAACAGTGTACTTGCTGATTATGTCTTCAAGCGACTGGGCGTTAATTGCTGAAAATGCAAAAAGTAAAGAGACTCCGAGTAATAATTTTTTCATACGATCTGTGTTTGTTAATAATAATTAAAAGGTATTGATTGTTTTCCTTAATTCCGTTAGCATAAACAAAAGTCGTTCCATTTTTGAAAGGGGTAGCATATTGGCTCCGTCTGACCTGGCAGAAGCAGGATCGGGGTGAGTTTCAATAAAGATCCCGTCAGCACCGACACTTATGGCAGCTCTGCCGATAGTTTCAATCATTTCAGGATTTCCTCCCGAGACACCCTTTTCCTGGTTTGGCTGTTGAAGCGAATGCGTAATATCCATAATGACGGGAACTCCGTTCTTCTGCATAACGGGGATGTTCCTGAAGTCAACTACCAGATCCTGGTATCCGAACATATTGCCACGGTCCGTCAGAATTATCTTATCATTCCCCGATTCTCTTACTTTTTCAACAGCGAACTTCATTGAGGCTCCCGAAAGGAACTGCCCCTTCTTGATGTTGACCCATTTCCCTGTCCGGGCCGCTGCTTCAAGAAGATCTGTCTGACGGCAAAGAAATGCAGGAATCTGGAGTATATCAACATATTCGGCCGCCATTCCCGCTTCATCCGGATTATGAATATCCGTTAAAACCGGAACCGAATAGCGCTTTTTTACTTCAGCGAGGATCTCAAGGGCTTTTTTATCACCGATTCCAGTGAAAGAATCAACCTTTGACCTGTTGGCTTTACGGTAAGATGCCTTGAATACGAATGGGAGTCTGAATCTGTCAGACAGGTTCACAAGGTGCTCTGCTGTATCGAGGACCATCTCCTCTCCTTCAACTACACATGGACCGGCTATCAGCAGGAAATTTCCTGTCTCCCCGTATTTAATTCCGGGAATATTTAATCCGTGTTTCAACATTCAGATGCAAAGATAATAAATTTATATTCTTATTCTTCTCTGTGGACCTCTGTGAAATCTCTTTGGCTTTCTGTGTAACAAAATAAAATTCAAGAACTTACACAGAGTTCCACTGAGGAGTCACAGAGATCCACTGAGTCAAGCTAAATATCATAATCGTAAATATCCTTCCACAAACCCTTCATCCTTTTCCTGATCTCTTCTTCCTTCGGGTTTGAACCTGGGTCATAGAATTTTGTTCCTTTTATCTCTTCAGGTAGAAAATGATCCTGTGTGAAATTCCCTTCAAAATCATGTGCATATTTATAACCTTTGTGGTACCCGAGATCTTTCATGAGTTTTGTGGGAGCATTTCTTAAATGCAGGGGAACGGAAAGATCCCCCTTTTCATGCACCAGGGCTAGTGCATTTTCTATTGCCATATAGGATGCATTGCTTTTAGGTGAAGTGGCAAGGTATACAGCTGTTTCAGACAGGATGATACGGGATTCCGGCCAACCGATAACATTTATTGCTTCAAAGCACGACTGAGCAAGGAGAAGAGCATTTGGATTCGCGAGGCCGATATCCTCTGCAGCAAGTATAAGCATCCTTCGGGCAATGAACTTAGGGTCCTCACCTCCCTCAACCATGCGGGCAAGCCAGTAAACGGAAGCATTTGGATCACTTCCTCTCATCGATTTGATGAAGGCTGATATTATATCATAATGCTGTTCTCCGTTCTTGTCATATATCGCAAGATTCTTCTGGACATGCCTCAGGACATTCTCATTATCAATGATCACCTTTTTGGAGCCTGTTTCGTCAGCTTCAGAGGAGACAACAAGCTCGAGGGCATTATATAACTTTCTGGCATCACCTCCCGAAATCCTCAGAAGGGCTTCATGCTCCCTTATCTCGATGACGAATTTTGCAAGGTAGATGTCTTTCCTGAGCGACCTGTTCAGAAGCGTTGTGAGTTCCTCTTCGCTCAGAGGATTCATAACATACACCTGGCAACGTGAAAGTAGGGGAGATATCACTTCAAAGGAAGGATTTTCTGTGGTGGCTCCTATAAGGGTAATGATCCCCTGCTCGACAGAACCGAGAAGTGAATCCTGCTGCGATTTATTGAAGCGGTGTATTTCATCAATAAACAGTACAGGATTAGGCTGATTGAAGAACTGTTGTTTTTTTGCTTTTTCTATTGTTTCTCTTACATCTTTTACCCCGGAATGTACAGCGCTCAGGTGGAAAAAAGGCCTTTTCAAAGTGTTTGCAATGATCCAGGCAAGGGTTGTTTTCCCCACACCGGGTGGTCCCCAAAGGATAAAAGAGGGGATGTTCCCGGATTCTATAACCCTTCTGAGAACCGCGTTTTTGCCGACCAGATGCTCCTGTCCGCAGAATTCATCGAGGTTTTTTGGCCGCAACCTGTCGGCCAATGGTTGATTTGCAAGCATTATCGGATATTTGTGTAAAAATAGCGAATGATTTTTTTATAAATTTGGAATCATTTTAATAATCATGAACAAAATATTATCCACTATATTAATAGTATCCGCTTTTTACGGATGCTCCGGAAAACGATCTGTAAATAATTTAACAATCGAAGGGCGTAATATTATTACTGACAGCGGTATGGTAGTTTCTGCTCATCCGGAAAGCTCCAGGATAGGGATCACCATTTTAAGAAAAGGAGGGAATGCCGTTGATGCAGCAGTTGCAACAGAATTTGCCCTTGCAGTTTGTTACCCCGAGGCAGGCAATATCGGGGGCGGCGGATTTATGCTGGTCCGGACTGCGAATGGCAGGACTGACCTCATTGATTACCGGGAAAAGGCACCCCTTAAGGCTTCACGAGACATGTATCTTGATGCTTCAGGTAGCGTCGTTGAAGGGCTTAGTACAGAAACACATATGGCATCAGGAATCCCCGGTACTGTGGATGGGATGATCAACATTCATTCAAAATATGGGACCCTCCCGTTCAGGGATGTCATCCAACCGGCAATCGATCTGGCCAGAAGAGGATTCCCGGTAACCGAAGGTCAGGCATCCGACTTTAATGCCAACAGACAAACTTTCATTTCAAGAAACATAACTCCGCCTGCTTTCGTAAAGGACACACCCTGGATCGCTGGGGACACCATCAGACAGGAAAGCCTGGCACTGACTCTCGAGAGAATAAGAGATCACGGCAGGGATGGTTTTTATTCCGGCACTACCGCAAGGCTCATTGTCAAAGAGATGCAGAGAGGTAACGGGATCATTACCGGTCTGGACCTTTCAGATTACAGGGCTTCTTTCAGGGACCCTCTGTCGGACGAATACCGTGGTTACAGGATCATTTCAGCATCCCCGCCATCAGGCGGTGGAATGGTTCTTCTTCAGATCCTTGGAATGATTGAGCCCTATAATCTGAAGGAAGCAGGATTTCATACCTGGCAATCTGTCCATCTTATAGCGGAAGCTGAAAGAAGGGCGTTTGCCGACCGTTCACAATTTCCTGGTGATCCCGATTTTACAGGAATTCCGGTAGATGAATTACTCAGCGATGTTTATCTTGCCGGACGTATGAGAAGTTTCAGAGGTGACTCTGCTTCCACTTCATCATTGATAAACCCTGGATCCCCGGATGCAGTTGTAAGTGAGGAGACAACTCATTACTCAGTTGTTGACTTCATGGGAAATGCAGTGGCCGCCACAACGACACTGAATGGTACATTCGGCAGCAGCATAGTTGTTGACAGTGCCGGTTTCCTGATGAATAATCAGATGGACGATTTTTCAATAAAGCCGGGTTTCCCGAATATGTACGGTCTTGTAGGTGGTGAGGCCAATTCAATCAGGCCGGGGAAAAGGATGCTGAGTTCAATG
The DNA here is from genome assembly GCA_036848255.1 of Bacteroidales bacterium. Classification (GTDB taxonomy): domain Bacteria; phylum Bacteroidota; class Bacteroidia; order Bacteroidales; family VadinHA17; genus LD21. The sequence goes on from DAIUKI010000100.1 coordinate 6,420, forward strand.
ACCCCGGTTATAGTTGAAAAAGACGGAAAGCTTTTTATTGTGGCCGGTTCTCCGGGAGGATCGACGATCCCGACATCGGTATTGCAGGTTTTAATGAATGTAATTGACTATGGCATGAGTATCCGTCAGGCTGTTGATACCGGAAGGTTTCATCATCAGTGGCTGCCTGATTATATAAGCTATGAAGAAAACTCACTCGACACTGTTACCCTGATGAGTCTTCAAAACATGGGTCATGTTCTTAGGGAAAGAAACTCTATTGGAAGGGTCAATGCAATCATGATTTTACCCGACGGAAAAAAGGTCGGAGGGGCCGACAGGAGAGGCAATAATTCAGCCTCCGGTTATTAAGATGCATTGAATCGGGATTTTTTGCTAAATTGGCATAAAAATAATTCGTCTGTAGAAAATAAATGACACATTTTTTAGTTATTTAACTGTCCATAAATGTTTCTATAATATAGTATTTGAATAGTTTCAGATATTTATTCAGTTATGAAAAAGCCTCTGCTTATAACAATTATCATTCTTATCCTGGTTCTTGCCCTCCCTTTTATAAACTTTGTCCGTTGGTCCTTCCAGGAGAAGAAACCGATTGACATAGTTATTCTGGATAAGACAGTTCCAACACTTGAACGCCTTAACCACAAATCATTTACATGGGTCCTTAATAACTCGAGGTTTGTTGGGAAAGAGAAAAAGAACAGTTATTCATATAAAAAGGATTATTACGGATTTTCTCCCACCAGGCCGCTCAAGGACAGAGGTAATACAAAAAATGAATATCACGTGTCGGAAATGCTCGAACTCCCCGAAAGAGTTGATGCACTTTATTTTGCAGATACCTACGGGGTCTTTTTTAATGACTGGTATGTGGGTGTTAATAAGAGCCGCAGATCAAGGAAAATTTACGGAGGATTGAATAATACCGATTATCTGCTGGTTAATGAGATGAAAAACAGGAATAAGCTGATAATCCTTGAGTACAATTCATTCGATTATCCGACACCCGCGTTTGAATCATACAGAACTCAGGAGAAACTGGGTATCACTTTTACCGGATGGTCAGGAAAATATTTCGGGACGCTCGATACAAGTGCTAAGAATTTCCCTGTCTGGATGACCTCCATGTACAGGAAAGAGTATAAGAAGCCCTGGACATTCACAAAACCAGGAATTGTATTGCTGAGTGATAAGAATATTATTGTGCTGGAGGAGGGAACTCATCTTACAGCTGCTTTGCCGTATATAGTTACTGATGAGGCGAATTGTGAAAAATTCGGTGTGCCCCCGTCAGTGGCCTTTGACAAATGGTTTGATATAATCGATCCGATGCAGGGTAATGTAATTTCCAGGTTCAATCTGGGAACAACAGCATTGGGAGATACATTATTGAGCGGGAAGATGCTGAGCAATAGTTTTCCTGCTGTTACGCAGGATTCAGCAAGCCAGAGGATTTATTATTTCTCGGGCGATTTTGCGAATAATGAGGTTGATTTCTGTACATCGCGACTGAAAGGATTTAATGGAATAAAAGGTCTGTCATATTCTGATAAGCCTGCTGACACAAGGAGATTTTTCTGGCTGTACTACAAGCCATTGGTGAATACTATCTTCAGCGACTATTATGCAACTTTGAAATCAAAATAAAATCCGGATGGTTCATGTTTAATGCATTGGGAGCTATGGGAATAGCCCCCTTTTTTATGCATCAACCCCCTAAATCCCCCATCTGGGGGACTTTAGATCAGTTTTCTTAAGCCCCCATTTGGGGGGTTGAACCATTTGGGGGGTTGGATTAATGTATTTTAAAACCTCCTCTTTATAATTATATTTGTATAAGTGCTCCAAACAAAGTGTTGATGTAAGATGAAATTAACCCTTATCCAACCAGATATTATCTGGGAGAACAAGTTCCGGAATCTCGAAAGAATAGGAGAGATGATATCCTCAATCCCAGTCGGAACTGATCTGGTAATTCTTCCTGAAATGTTTAATACCGGTTTTTCGATGAATCCGGCTGAACTCGCAGAAACTACCCGTTCAGTGACATT
>DAIUKI010000101.1:0-8440 GCA_036848255.1 Bacteroidales bacterium
TATTTTAGCGAAGGAGCCAGCCAGCAGGGGAATCACCAATCACCAATCACCAATCACCAATCACCAGTAACTTAGGTAAATTACCGGCCAATGTTTATCTTTACATAAATTTTTAGATATCAGATAGAATCATGTCGCAGGTAAGAGTAAGATTTGCACCAAGCCCTACGGGTCCCCTGCATATAGGCGGGGTAAGAACCGCACTTTACAATTACCTTTTTGCCAGAAAGCATAACGGAACATTCATCCTGAGAATTGAAGACACCGACCAGACCAGGTTTGTTGATGGTGCCGAAGAGTATATAATGGAGTCCCTGAAATGGAGCGGTATTGAAGTTGATGAAGGGATAAATGAAGGAGGCGATTACGGACCATACAGGCAGAGTGACCGGAAGGGCATTTACAGGCAATACGCTGATATGATCTTTGACAAGGGTTATGCATATTATGCCTTCGATACTCCCGGTGAGCTGGAAGCCCTCAGGCTTGAATCCGAGAAGGAAGGAAATACCTTCATCTATGGAGCAAAAATAAGGGGAAAGCTTAATAATTCCATTTCGATGAGCGACGTCGACTGGAATGCCAGGCTCGACAGGGGTGATCCGTACGTGATACGGTTTAAAATGCCGGTAGATGAGGATATACACTTCGATGATCTTATAAGGGGGCATATAGTTGTAAACACTGACACTCTTGACGATAAGGTTTTATTCAAGTCCGACGGCATGCCAACTTATCATCTTGCTCATATGGTCGATGACCATCTGATGAAAATAAGCCATGTTATCAGGGGTGAGGAATGGCTCCCTTCGCTTCCGCTGCATATTCTTCTTTACAGGTCTTTCGGATGGGATCCTCCATTGTTTGCACATCTTCCCCTCCTGCTGAAACCCGACGGTAAAGGGAAATTAAGCAAACGCGACGGCGACAGGATGGGATTCCCGGTTTTCCCTCTCTACTGGCCATATGGTGAAACTGCAAAAGGCTACCGTGAGGATGGTTACTACCCGGAAGCTTTCGTTAATATGCTGGCGCTGCTTGGATGGAATCCGGGGACCGAGCAGGAGATCTTTTCAATGGAAGAGCTTATAAAAACCTTTTCACTCGAAAGGGTCGGGAAATCTGGTTCCAGATTCGATCCGGAAAAAGCAAAATGGTTCAATCATCAATATCTTCAGAAAAAAACAAATAACCAGCTTGCCCTTGAATTCAGGGAGTTCCTCAGGGCAAAGGGATATCATTCCGACATGGTCCGTCTTGAGATGCTTGTCGCACTCGTCAAAGAGAGGGTAAGCTTTGTGAAGGATATCTGGGAACAGACCGATTTCTTTTTCAAATCTCCTGCCGTGTATGATCCTGAAGTGATCAGGAAGAGATGGCAGGCCAATACCGGCCAGATGCTTCAGGAGCTCATTTCTGTCCTTCAGGCGGTTGAGGATTTTACGTCATCAGCGACTGAAACGGCTGTCAGGGAATGGATTGAAATCAACGGGTACAATACCGGCGAAGTAATGAATGCATTCAGACTTGTAATAGTCGGCTCGCTTCGCGGGCCCCATATGTTCGACATTATAAGCTGGATCGGAAAAGGAGATACAATTAACCGTATTGAAAAGGGTCTTTCGGTAATCGGGAAATAATATGTTGAATCTTCCTCAGCCAGGTGAGTATATAGATATTCATACCCATAATTCAGACTCCTCTGACGGGATATATGCTGTTGAAAACATCATGGCACACGAGGGCCGTGATCCCAAAACCATATCTGCAGGTGCATTCACAGCAGGAATACATCCCTGGCACCTGAATGAAAATAACAGGGAGAAGCTTCTTGAATTTATCCGCAACATTACCGGTAACCCAAACCTGATTGCCTTTGGAGAAGCCGGTTTTGACAAGCTGAGGGGACCCTCGATCGATCTCCAGAGATCTGCATTTGCCGAACAGGTAAAAATTGCCGGTGAAAACGGGAAGCCGCTTGTAATTCATTGTGTAAGGGCCTGGGACGAACTGCTGGCTGCTCATAAAAACATGAAGCCTTTAACGCCATGGCTCGTGCATGGATTCAGAGGTAAAAAGGAACTTGCGCTACAGCTTATAAAAAGGGGAATGTACCTTTCGTTCTGGTTTGATTTTGTCATGCGTCCCGAATCGGCAGAGCTTCTCAAATACCTTCCAAAAGAGAGGATCTTCCTTGAAACCGATGGTGCCGATGTGGATATCAGGGAAATTTATAAGAAAGTATCAAATGATCTGATATTAAGTGTTGACGATTTGAAAAATGTTATCCTTAGCAACTTCAACGCATTATTCAGGTTGTAATTACAATGTAATTACATGAGAAACTGCCCCCAACCCGATAAACTATGATAGACTGGCTTTCACGTACTGAATTACTACTGGGATCAGACAGGCTTGAAAAGCTAAAAGCCGCAAATGTCCTGGTCGTCGGACTCGGAGGAGTGGGAGCCTGTGCTGCCGAAATGATCTGCAGGGCAGGAGTGGGAAAGATGACCATCGTCGATGGCGACACGATCCATGCTACAAACCGCAACCGGCAGCTTTTGGCTCTGGGAAGCACTGAAGGAAGAGCAAAAGCGCTTTTAATGGCTGAACGTCTGTTGGATATCAATCCCGGACTGGTTCTGACAGTGATTAACGAGTATATCAGGGATGACAGAATGACAGAAATCCTCGATTCAGGTTACAGCTATGCAGTTGATGCTATTGATACACTCTCTCCGAAGGTATTTCTCATCTACCATGCTGTGATGAAGAAAATACCGATAGTGACTTCTATGGGATCAGGAGGGAAATTTGATCCTTTAAAAATATCAGTATGTGATATCTCTGAAACCACCGACTGCACCCTTGCAAGAATACTAAGAAAACGCCTTCATCGTCTTGGTATAAGGGAAGGAGTCACGGCGGTTTATTCTCCGGAAGTTATTGATAAAACAAAAGTGGTTCCGGTTACCGGTGAGAAAAATAAAGCATCGGTAGTCGGAACCATCTCTTATATGCCTGCAGCATTTGGGATAGCATGCGCTTCGGTGGTGATCCGCGATCTGATTTAGTCGCTTATTCCCCCGTTGCTATTATCCGATCTTCTTTTAAACAAATAGTAAGCAGGAATTCCGACTATGACTGTCAGCAAAGCAATTGAAGATTCCAGCGGCCTTTCGAGGAACGACAGTACCAGGATCATAATTCCTGCAGAGATGTATATTATCTGCGGTACCGGGAAGCCTTTGATCCTGAACCCTTCAGGATTTTTCTTTCTTAATCTCCAGACGCCAAGAACAGTAAGTACGGGAAAAATCCCAAGGGCGAATCCCATGTATGTCAGAACCTGTTCAAATGTTCCTGAAAGAACCAGGATCACGGCTATCAGGCACTGAAGGAGAATAGAATTTGACGGGACCTGGAATTTTTTATGGATTTTGGCTGCCGATTTGAAAAATAGTCCATCCTTTGCCATTGAGTAATAAACCCTGGGGCCGATTATAATGAATGCACTCAATGATGAGAAGAGAGCAAATGAGATAAGGATTGAAAACAGCACTTCGGCGGATTTACCGAAAAGATTGCCCATGGCCAGGCCTCCTACCGATATCACTCCTTTCATCTCCTCCGGATTTATCCCGTAAACATATAAAATATTGAGTCCCAGGTAGAGGGCCATTACTATGAGGGTACCATAGATAAGGGATCCGGGCAGGTTCCTGGAAGGATTCTTAATTTCAGCTCCCAGGTATGTTGAGGCGTTCCACCCGCTGTACGCGAACATTATCCACATCAGCGAAAGCCCGATGGTCTTCCACCCTGCAAACCCTGATGTAACACCCGCTACCTGAGTAAAATTTGAAAGCTCCCCCTTCCCGGATGAGAATCCTGCTGTTAATAAAACAACAATAAGAAGTATTTTCAGGATGGTAAGTGCATTCTGTATCCGGGCTCCGTATTTTATTCCCCTGTAATGGATGAATGTAAATATAAGTATTACCGAAATGGCAAGGAGCTTGCTGGTCAGCTGAGGTCCCATTATGCCGTTGTTTTGAAGCCAAAGGGCCAGACCCGGGACTGCTCTGGTGAAGTATTCGCTGAAACCGAGCGCAGATGCGGCAATTGGAGCTGAAAATCCGACGATAAAGGAGACCCATCCGCTCAGGAAGCCAAAAATGGGGCTGTAGAGTCTTGAAAGGAAAAGATATTCACCGCCTGCCCCTGGCATCGCTGCTCCAAGCTCCCCGTACGAAAGTGCACCGCAAAGAGCAATGATGCCGCCTGCTACCCAAAGCCCAACCATAAGAACAGGATTATTGAGTCCCGACATCAGAAGACCCGATGTAGTGAATATTCCTGCACCTATCATGTTGGCAACAACAATATTGGTTGCAGGGAAAAGACCAAGTTTTCTCTCCAGTTTTTCTTCAGCCATGTTTCGGTTTTTTACCTTGGAGCTCTCTTATAGCTTATAGCCATTCCGCCTCCGGTGTTGTTTACGGTTGTCTCATAATTATCGAGGCTCCTCACATATTCAAGATATGTCGCCGGACCTCCGTAGCCTCTGTTTCCGCCGCGCCCTCTTTCTGAAACATTGTGAGATACAAAGCAGCCTCCGACTTTCAGTTTGGGGTCAATATCAATAAAGTAATTCTTGTACCACTCTTTGTCGGCATCGCTGAATACAAAATCAAACGGGCCCTTCAGTTCTTTGATAAGCTTGTGAGCATCTGCCAGCCTTGCATCTACATATTCTGAAAGCCCGACCTGCCTGAAATTTTCAATTGCAGTTTTATGTCTTTCTTCATCAATCTCGATTGTAATGAGTTTCCCTCCTGTCTTGCTCAATGCCCAGGCTATCCATATGCCCGAATGACCCGTGGAGGTCCCAATTTCAAGCGCCGATTTATAATTGCCCCTGAGGATAAGATCATAAAGGAGCTGTCCGTCAGATGCCGGGATATTCATATCGAACCAGTAATGAGAATGCTCAGCCAGGAATTTTTTCACCTTCTCATCAAGGGCCCTGGTTGAACTCCCCGTCTGAGCCGGAGCGTAATTCAGCGAAAAAGCGAGGCACAGAACAACGAGTATTACAAATCTTTTAAAAGATTCCCTTTTCATGGCCAGGAAATTTAATAAAAAGTCAAAATTCTGTATGCCCGCCATATCCCGGGCAATTATTCCCGGAAATATATAACTTTCATTTTACAATTCAATTAAAATTCTTTTTTTAACTTTCCATAGGTAATATTTACCTTCATTTCATCCCACCTCCCGCGTTTATGGAAAACGGAGCGAAGTTCAATTATGCAGGATTTATTGTTGGTTTGCTGGCCCTATTTAATATAGCAATTCATCTTTATTTCTCGCGCAATCTTGAATTTCACCGCGATGAGCTTTTGTACTTTTCTTTAGGCCGTCATCCTGCTGCAGGTTATGCCACTGTTCCCCCCATGATAGGATGGATCGCTTTCATCATGCAGAATATATTCGGGTATTCCATTTTTGCCGTCAGGTTTTTCCCGGCTCTTATGAGCGGAGTGATGGTTTTCCTGGTTTCAGCAATTGCAAAGGAACTGGGGGGGTCAGGTTATTCCAGGATCCTTGCGGCTGCCGGTATTATTCTGGCTATTTTCGGACTCAGGACCTTTCTGCTCTTCCAGCCGGTTCATATCGACCTGATGTTCTGGACACTGATTTTTTTCCTGATTATAAAATATATTAACACTTCCGGGGATTCTTACCTTATCCTTATAGGTATTGTTGCAGGAGCGGCCATGCTTAATAAGTACCTGATCGGGATCCTCCTGGCCGTGCTTCTTATTATTGTCCCTTTTACACAATACAGGAGTATCCTGAGGAAAAGGAAATTCTGGTACGGAATGCTGACCGGATTTGTAGTCTTCCTTCCCAACCTGATCTGGCAGGTTTCAAACGGATTACCGGTTATAAATCATTTTTCGGAACTTGAGAGAACCCAGCTTGTTAATGTTGACAGAAGTGCATTCTTATTTGAACAGGTCCTATTGCCCGGAGTGGTCTCCATTCTTACAATTGCCGGTCTTATATATCTCTTTATCAGTAAGAAAGCATGGAAATACAGGTTTCTTGGTCTCGTTGTAATAAGTGTGATCATTATTCTTATGCTTTTGAGGGGAAAGAGCTATTACACGCTGGGAATATTCCCGTTTCTTATTGCTGCAGGTGCCGTGTTATGGGAAAATACACTCAGAAAGACATGGTCAAGGATGATCATGCTGCTGCTGTTAATATTACTTTCATTACCGGCAGTGCCTATTGGCATCCCTGTATTCAAAACCGAAAGGCTTGTCTCTTACTTCAAAAATCTCAGCACCAACTACGGGATGGATTTTATTTGCCGGTTTGAGGATAATACGATCCATTCACTGCCGCAGGACTATGCCGATATGCTGGGGTGGGAGGAGCTTGCAGGCATAGCAGATAAAGCCTGGCAGATGATACCCGATAAATCAGCTGCTTTCATTTATTGTGAAAACTATGGCCAGGCAGGAGCGATTACGGTAGCAGGTAAAAAATATGGTCTTCCTGAAGCTATCTCATTCCATGAAAGCTTCAGGTTCTGGATACCGGAAAGATTTGACCCTGATATTACTGCCTTTGTCTACATCAATGATGAGATTGGAGAGGACGTAAAGCAGGTTTTCAGGAAAATCACAAAAGTCGGAAGCATATCCAATCCCCATGCCAGAGAATTCGGAACGACCGTCTGGCTTTGTGAAGAACCTGCAGGGAGCTTCAATAAATTCTGGGAAGAAAGAGTGGAGCAATTTTTTTAAAATTTGTTTATCCGGGTTGATAACAGATTTGAATATTACATGATATATTTGACTTGCATATTCCGACAATAATATTAATATACTTTCATATGAATTTTTCAGATTTCATTAAGGATAATGGCAAGAGGATCAACAAGGAACATTATCTGCACCTGATCCAGGTCTCAAAGGCTGACGGGAAGATCAATGTGGGGGAACTGGAGCTGCTGCACAAGGAAGGCCGGAAATTCGGTCTTACCGATCCTGAGATAGACAAATTCATAGTAGATGAGTCTAGAAACAATTATAATCCTCCGTATCTCCTGCATGAAAAGTTTGAGCATCTTTATAATATTGCAGAAATGATCCTTGCTGATGAGAACATTACTGAAGGCGAGAAAAGACTGCTTCAACGTTTTGCAATTGAGGCAGGATTCAGCGATAAAACCATCGCAAAACTGATAGAACTCCTTTTATCCGGCATTAAAAAAGGAGAGGATGAGGAGAAACTCTTTCACAGGTTTAAGAAAGAGATACTTTTTAAAGACTGATTTTTCTTGTTTTTTACCCGCCATTAATGAGATTTTGCTAACTTGTAAGGATATTACCTGTTTCGTAAACTAACAAGTTGGATAATGAGAATACATTTCATCGGATCTGTCGTTTTTGTGATCTGGGCAGTTTTCTCGACCTGGCTTTTTGTTGATGTTCTGAAGCCGGCGCTGAAAAAGCATGTTCCGGAAGCGGTTGTTCCTGAAACCACGAATAATGTGGCAGATTCATTGGCGAAAATCCATGCGCTGATGCCGAAAGACCTTGTTATCTGGCATAACTTCGACAAAGCCGGGTTAACACCTGATGCACCTATGGAAGAAAGTCTTACAGCATTTAAAGACTGGCTTGATAAATACCCCGGATCAATGCTGCTGGTTACCGGATATACCGACCTTGTCGGCACAGCTGAGTATAATGAGGCTCTGGGACTGGAAAGGGCTCAGGCTGCTCAGAAATTCCTGGAGGAGAGGGGATTCCCTGTGGCGCGGATGATCGTCTCCTCCAAAGGTGAGGAAGATCCTGTTGCAGGTTATATCACCGCCGATGACAGGGCAAAAAACAGAAGAACAGTAATCTCAATTAAAAAATAATATTATGGGCTCATTGATAATACTTCAGGTCATGTCGGTTGCAGCAGCTGTGATTTTGATTATAGTACTTCTGATTGTGGCCGGATTGATAGGTTACTTTACTGCCTGGTATTATGCCAGATCGGTATACACACCGGTCATCAAAAAGCTTGAAGACGAAAAGGTGCAGCTGAACCGTCAGATCAGCGGGCTGAAAGATGATATTGTCAGGCTTAAAGGTAAGATTGCGGAAATGGAAAAGAAAGTTGATGACCTCGACAAGGATGTATCTGAGAGAGAAATAGAGATCTCAAGGAAGAATGATATTATTGCAGGCCTCGAAAACGAAATCAGGGAGCTCAGAAATAAAATAAAGGTCTGAATTAAATCCCCTCTGTTCGGGACTTTAATTCAATTGCGCCTTCTTAGCCTGCTACTATATAACTATTTTAAAAACTTACACTGAGAATCACGGAGATCCACAGAGATCTGATTTCTTAACTCTGTGTG
>DAIUKI010000102.1:0-8384 GCA_036848255.1 Bacteroidales bacterium
ACATCACTTGACGCCAGCAATATAACCAATGGGGACAAAATCAATTTATAATGAAAATTTCATCCAAACCGACAGGATTAAACTGCATTATTTAGATTGGGGTGGTTCAGGTCAGACTTTAATTCTATTACACGCATGGGGCGACTCTCCATACATTTTTGAAGGTATTGCAAATTCACTGAAGAAAAATTTCAGAATAATTGCCTATTCCAAACGAGGACATGGCAAATCTGAAACAACTTATTCTCTCTATGACAATTCAACACTTGTTTCCGACTTGAAACTTCTATTAGACAGTTTGAATATTGAAAAAGCCAATCTTTTAGGCTGGTCAATGGCAGGAAATGAAATCACAGAGTTTGCCACCAGGTATCCTGAAAGGACTAACAGGTTGATTTATTTTGAGGGTGGTTATGATTTATCAGATGAATCTTTTAAGACCATAAATAAAACGGTTCATAAATTTCTCCAACCTGATAGTATAGTCTTACAATCGATTGATACATACCGGGAATGGTATCATAGTTTATGGTTTGGAGATATTGAATGGAATCCTGTTCTTGAGGCAAATTTAATAGCATCTACTGTTATAAATCCAGATGGCAGTGTGACTACCATCCCAAATAATCACGTAACTAAGTTGCTCTTTGAATCGGCAATGAGTTACCACCGTGATTATGAAAAGATTCAAAGTCCTGTACTGGCAATTTATACCAGATCATTCTTCTATCCGCCCCGAAAAGATGAAGGGACTGTCAGAATTTACAAAAATATGGAAGAAAATATTATCAATCCCTGGAGACAAAGTAGTATAAACAGAATCACGTCGGAATTAAAAAATGTAACTATTGAAGAGATACCTGACGGCACTCATACTTCCTTAATTTTTTTGAGCAGAGATTTAATTATTGAATCAATCAATTCTTTTCTCCTTGAAAAATAACCTGTAATTAGCTTTACTAACTGCCTTTGATGCAAATCTGAATGAACCAAATAAAGTTTACTATGTTTAATAAATCACAATTATTTATACATGAAACTCCTTTCAACTTTCATCTTTAAAACAGCATCCGATCACAGGTCAGTACTCCCAAGATTAATTGTTGGTTTGGTTTTTCTTTCTGAAGGAATCCAGAAATTTCTTCTCCCGGAATTGGTCGGAGCAGGACGTTTTGAGAAAATCGGATTTACAAATCCGGAATTTCTGGCTGCATTTGTAGCATCTTTTGAAATTGTTTGTGGCGTGCTTATACTGATTGGTTTTTCAGTACGGGTGGCTGCAATACCTCTGCTAATCATAATGATCACTGCAATCACAACAACCAAGATACCGATTTTGCAGGACAAAGGATTCTGGCAGATGGCTCATGATTCAAGAACCGATTTTGCCATGACAATGCTTATTATTTTTCTTCTCATTTATGGGGCAGGTAAACTATCTGTCGATTACCTGATACAGCAGAAATTCAAACGGAACTTGAATTTAGTGTAGTTATTGATGTGTTTTTCCTCAGGCAGACTATATTTCAGAACCTGGCAATAAATTCCAGGGTAAGCTTATCGTTATGAATCGGCAGACTACGCTTTAGATAATTCTCATAATTCAACCTGATCTCGGAGTAGAATTGTTTTGGTTCAAATCCTACATTAAGTCCAAAAGTTAGTCTGCTGGCATCTATCGAGTTACCGAATACTGAGTTCCCGATAAAATCAAATCTTACTGTGGGAGTTATCATATAGACCATCCTGCTTTCCGGAGTGAAATTATAATATGAATGGATGTATAATCCATCATCCTTCTTCCTTACAGACAGAGTATCTGTCCAGTTCCTGCTGATATATTCAGTTTCAATAAATAATGGCCCTCTTGAATACCTGAGTTCTCCCCCGAACATTGCCAGGTCCTCTTTGAAAAGTGCTTCTCCGTAATAAAGATTACCGGTCACCCTTATACCCTTTTCAGACCCTAAAGACAATCGGCTTACCAGATTCGGCTTTTCAATCCATTGGGGATTATTATTCCCTGTACCGTTTACCGCCCCAAGGACAACATTGAAAGGGATTTGCCCGGGGATTCTATATTCGGCATAAAATCCGATATCACGCAGACCTTCATTTATATATTTTGCCAGAAATGAACGATTTGCAAAAATATTCTCAGCAGGATTCCGCATGTAATCTGTGCTGAATGGAATCTTTCTTTGTCCCATATAGAAATCCAGATTAGCAACTGGAGAATACTTTACATAAGCATCCAGCATTTTCATCTTACCCTCATCAGAAAGATCGATCTCGACCTTATACGACATATAATTATTTATTTTCCCTGTAGCGCCGAATCTGGCATTCCTTACCTCAAAACGCATAATGGAATTGTTCGGATCATATTCGAGTTTAGTTTTAAGGATGCCGAACAGATCTGGAAAATATTCTGACCTGATTTTAGTTGAATCCTGTGACAAGATATTGATCCATGAAACGGAGAAAATAAGCAAAGAGAGGAAAAGGTACTTCTTTGTTACTGAAGTAAAACTTAGATTACCGGACAGGTTGATCCGGTAGCTGCCCTTAGAAGTCTTCTCATCAGTAAGTTTTGTACGATGGACCACTTGCGACGAAATTAACAGGTATATTATTTATAAATCCTTTGAGCCATTGGGCACAATATTCCATTCCGGGCTCCTCGGAGGTGACATGCCCCAGGAAAATGATGGCCTTGTTCCTTCCCTGACTCACAGCATCCCTGACATATTCATAAGTCTCCCATTGCGACACTTCACCGGCAAGTACAACATCATTGTCTTCAAGCATGCGATAATGAACAGCGCTTCCGGGAGCTCCTGCTGAAAATGCAACCTTAGTAAGCTTCATCTCCGGATTGCCGATCACATCAAAGGCTACTCCCGGAAATATGGTTTTCAGGGCCATGATAAGCTCCTTCAGGGTGGTTTCGGGAACAACAAAGCGTTCAACCGCTTTGCCATCATTATATTTGAGCCAGCCAAGCTTCACTGCCATACCGTAGTCGATTGCATCGGGCCTGATCCGGTGGATGTAATCATGAAAACGCCACACAACAAGCTTGTTCTCATCAATGAACTTCTTCTTTTCGCGAAAAACCGGATCATTTATAAACTGTGCCGTCTCATCGCGATGGTTATAAAAAACCGGTTCATGGGCAATTATGAGGTTGCAGTTCATTTCCACGGCTTTTTTCAGCACATCCATTGTTGCGAACATTGTTGTTACAATCCCTTTAACCGGTGTCAGCGGATCTCCTGTCTTGAAAACATCCACAGTGTTTGGCACCGGTTCACTTCCGGTATGTTTAATAATAGTCTCAATAACCGCGGCTGCGGTCATAGGTTGAGCTGTTTGTCCGTTTACAGATATTGAAGTACATAACAGAGTCAGGCAGATGCAAAAAGTTTGCCCCCTGCCCCCTGCTCTAAGCCCCCTGCTCTCTTCTCCCTGCTCCCTGAAAAACACCTCAAGCTCGGCATTGCTCCTGGCAATATCTATCTTCCGGATCTTTACCCTTTCTACCTTGAGTCCCGTCAGTAGCGAGAGATCCAGAAGCAGCTCCTTCCTGATTTCAGGATTGAGCAACGGGAGCTTATTGTAAACGACTGTTACCGACGTCAGGGCTTTGTTCTTAAGGAATATTTCAAGAAGTAAAGCCGCAATTAAAATTAAGGAGTTTACCAGCAGCGCCCCCACAACAGGCGGCGGAATATTGGCCAGTGAATTGACAACCGACACTCCGATGACAGTAAACACATAGGTCATGTCCTTTGGGGAATAATTTATCGTCCTGAAGCGGAGTATTGCGAAAATTGCAAAGAGTCCAAGCGCCATACCAAGTTGTATATTGACTGTCTCGAGAAGGGAGGTGAGCAAAAAGATTATGATCCCCATCATGAAAAAAGAGAAAACATACTCTTCTTTCTTTTCATACCTGTAATAGATCAGACGGATCAGAATAAACAGGACTATCGCGTTGAAAAAGAACCTGATCATGATCCCGGTCAGGGAATGCTCGAGTAAAACGTTGTCGATTTGCATGCTTTAAGGATTAATGTTGATGCTGAATCAGAATAATTATGGTGAATTTATGAACATTTGGCTTATGGTAATATGATTCCTCAGAAAATTTTCTGCCCCCTTCCCCCAGCCCCAAGCCAGCGGCATAATACCTTTCATCTTTTTTTACTATCTTTGCCGATTCTAAAGAACAGATAATAATTCACAGGACATAAATGATTTTCGATGATTTGGATCTGAATCCGGAACTGCTGGAATCAATTGATTATATGGGTTTCAGGGAAGCTACACCAATCCAGGAGAAGGCAATTCCGGTCATCATGGAAGGCAGGGATCTTATTGCCTGTGCACAGACAGGTACGGGAAAAACAGCTGCATTCCTGCTGCCAATAATGAATTATATTTCGGAAAAACGGCCCGGTCACACCCACACTCTTATACTGGTCCCGACACGGGAACTGGCCATACAGATCGACCAGCATATCCAGGGACTGGCGTATACATTGAATATTACATCCCTTGCAGTTTATGGCGGCGGTGATGGCAGCGGATGGGAACAGGAAAAAGACGCCCTTTCGAAGGGAGCCCATATTATTGTTGCAACTCCCGGAAGGCTGATTTCACACCTTAATCAGGGTTATGTGAAATTCAGCCAGATAGAGGTACTTGTTCTGGATGAAGCCGACAGGATGCTCGATATAGGCTTTTACGACGATATCATGCACATTATATCCAGAGTGCCCAAAAATCGTCAGACTTTAATGTTTAGTGCCACCATGCCACCGAAGATAAGGTCAATGTCGAAGCATATAATGAAAAATCCGGTGGAGATTGCCCTTGAGATGTCGAAGCCTCCCGAAGGTGTTATTCAGGCAATGTATATGCTTAGGGATGATCAGAAACTACCACTGATTAACAGTCTTATAGCCGACAATCCTGAATATCACAGCATATTGATATTCAGCACAACAAAAAAGAAGGTGAGTGAAATTGTAAAGGGCCTGCGCTCAAAACATTACCTGGTTGAAGGTATTTCATCCGATCTCGAGCAAAAGGAAAGAGAGGACGTAATGGTAAGGTTCAGGTCGCGCAGGATCCGTGTCCTGGTTGCCACCGATGTCCTTAGCCGCGGCATCGATATCAAGGATATCAATCTTGTTGTAAACTATGATGCTCCTGCAGATGCCGAAGACTATGTACACCGCGTCGGACGGACTGCAAGGGCAGAAACCACAGGCGCCGCCGTTACTCTCGTGAACAGGCAGGATATTCAAAAAATGGAGCGAATTGAAAAATTAATCGGGAACAGGATCTTTAATGCACCTCTGCCAGCCTTTATCGCCGGAATTCATGAAGACAGATCAGCCCGGCCCCCCGCCCGGAAAAATTCCGGCAAGGGCGGTTTTAAAAGGAGGTTCAATCAAAAAGGCACGAAGCAGGAGACAGGTTCAAGAAACAATCCTGCAAAGCCCCGATAGCCGGAAACTAATACTGCCACACAAATGTACCTGCGGCGCCCGGATCAAGTCTTATAGCGGCATATTTCCCATTCCACTGGATAGTAAATGAATTGGCAGACCAGGTATCATTAACAACTATCATAACGATCTTACTATCAGGAGTCCGGAATGCCACATTGGGCAGTATTTCCATGTTTTCACTGACAACTGTCCGATATACACCCGGACGTTGTTCATCTTCATAGATGCCAACAGTTTTATCCCCCCTGTTTGTCGATCCGATCCTAACTGACCCGGGACGAACGAATTTCGATGCATGTGCAACGGTATACCAGGCTAAATTGCGGGTAACGACATCGCCGTCAATTGTAATCGCACCCTGGCACATCGAACACCCTCCATTATCGGTATGAGGATCGTTAAGCGGATCGGCTGCAAGGTTCCACAATATAACGTTCCTGCTCCAGTTCTGAGTGGTTTTTATTATCAGGGTCTTAACCGGGCTGGCAATATTAATTTCCTTGCTCCCAGGTCTTTCAACGACCATCTGTTCCGTAAAATAGAGGTTCTTGTCCGGACGGGCGGCATGCACCAGACTCATTGCCGCTGCAATATCACCGACATAATTATGGAAACCCGAGCCATCGGTATATTTTGCCACATCAGGATCAATCAGCATCGATAATGGATAATCGGGCCTGTCGCCGTTATGATCGAACAGAATGATTTTTGTCTTTATTCCTGCCTTCTCAAAAGCCGGACCCAGATTGTTCTTAATAAAATCAGCCTGCTCATTTTCAAACCATGTCATGCTGGGAGTGTTCCTGGAGTTCACCGGTTCGTTCTGAATTGTTATTGCATCTATAGTAATACCTGCATTTTTCATCGCCTGGATATACCTCACAAAATATAATGCATAAGTTCCATAAAATTCCGGCTTCAGCCTTCCTCCGCGAACATCGTTGTTCGTCTTCATCCATGACGGTGCGGACCATGGACTTCCGAGTATTTTAATTTCCGGATTTATGGCAAGAATCTCCTTCATTACAGGAATTACATCTTTATTATCCTGGGAAAGACTGAATTTCTTAAGTTCCTGATCTGTTTCTCCCTTCTGCAGGTCATTGTATGAAAAAACGAAGCTGTTGAGGTCAGAGGCTCCGATTGAAAGACGCAGGTAGCTTACTCCGATGTTTTTATCATCACGGGCAAATAATTCCTTCAGAATTTTTGCCCGCTCAACAGGGCTCATTTTCATTAAAAGCTCAGCGCTGCCTCCGGTGAGAGCAAAGCCGAAGCCATCGATAGACTGCATCCGGTGCGATTCGTCAATAATGATTGTTGATCCGCGGCCGTTATAATTTTCTGAAAATTCAACAACCTCAGGTTGTTTTTCAAACAGGGCCGAACGGTCAGGATTTGTGATCCACGATTCTATAGTTCCCGGCTGGGAATACAGGAAATTTAAATTTAAAAATGCTATAGCAAGCATTGTTGTTCTTAATGCGACTTTTGACATAGGAAAGAAATAATTACTTTAATAATGAATCCTTTAGCAGTTACGCTGTTCATCAAAGTTACAATTTTATTCTGCTGCCGGTGCAGGTGCACTTATAAAAGGATCCGTTCTTGTAAATAAGCATCTCCCCGGGTTTATCATACATTATCCCGGCATCTGCTCCCAGAATTTTATTGTTAAAGAGTGTAGTGGTTGTCTCATTGGGTGTATGTCCCACAACGATATGTTCTTTTCGGTAAAAATGCAGAACGGAATCTATCTCACTTTCACAGAAATCCGTATCGTAAAAATATCCTCTGTACCACAATGGTCCATCGACGCCACTAAGAAACTTCAGTAATTTTTTCTCATAAATTTCCCTGAGGTTTTTCCCAACAACCTTTTTTGCAAATATCTTGTTTATCTGGTTGATATCCAGTTTTCGCCGGATCATCTCCGTTGATATTCCTCCGTGAACAAAGATCATATTGTCAATGGTTATCATAACCGGTTTGGTACGGAGCCATTTGCCCAATACTGAATTTTCAGAATATAAATCAGCATAAGAGGTTTTGGAAATTTTCTCAACTTTCGAGTATTTTTCGTTAATGTTGCAAAGGTCATTGCCGAGGACCATGAATTCATGATTTCCAAGTAGAACATGAACCATTCCCCCGGCTTTTTCAGCCTGGCATTCCAGTCCAAACAGATGCCAGAGCACTTCTGTTACCATATTCCCCCTGTCGAATATGTCGCCCAGCACTACCAAATGACCCTTTCCAAAATCCCAGTTCAGGTTCTCATCAATAATGCCCGTCCCTTTCAGGAGATCAGTATAAATTTTATATTCTCCGTGAATATCGGATATGACTGCTATACTGTCAGCATTGGTGAAACTCTGGTCATAATCCGGTTTTAACCGGTAAGTGTCAGTCAGATCCTTGTAAGTGAACGACAGATTAAAATCCTTACTTATTTGACCGAAGTTTTCCTGTCCGATAAAATCTTCTCTGTAAACTCCGTTTTCAATCCATCCGGCCTTTAGTTTGTTTTTGATCTGATAAATATAGGGACCATCATTCACAAGGTTCCGATCGCTAACAGCTTGACTGGTGTTTTCATAGCCGACGGGACCGGGAAACAGGCCAAATATCATTAAAAGAAGCTGGTTCATCACGCTTTAATTACAATATTCAGCCACAGCACTTATTGCCGGTGAATATGGGTATACTGCTACATCTTTTTATAACAGACAAACATAATAAATTGTTTTACTTCTGCATATATTTTTCTTACCTGCACCTGTTTAAACGTCGCCTGTTTTATATCATCCCTGTTTACATATTATTTCTACCTTTACCTGACAATGATCCATGGATGCA
>DAIUKI010000103.1:0-8379 GCA_036848255.1 Bacteroidales bacterium
TTGTTGCATGTTGCATGTTGCTTGTTACAACCAGGACCCAGAAACATATGCTAATTAACTTTATATTCAAGTCCCGGATAGTCATCAAGAAACGAAATTAATTCGTTGTTCAGTCTAACCCTCATTGTGCGCGAAAACATTGATAGTGAGATCTTGTCTTCCGGATCAAAGAATATGAACTTCAATTCTGTTGCTCCCTTGTTCTCCTTTACCAGTTCCATAAGACCGTTGATAAGTTCATGGCTGATGTTTTCAGGATTTATTTTCAGAGTCACCGATTTAATAAGCTCATCCTTGACGCTTGAAAGAAGATTGATGGTTTTAATATGGAATTCAAGCTCATCTTCGCGGTATTTACGTTTCTGAACCCTCCCCTTAACAAGAAGGTAATAACCAACAGTAAAAAATTTGCTGAACTCCAGGTATTCCTTGTCGAACATCATGAACCTGAATGAATCGGAATAATCCTGCAGGGTTAGGGAGCCGTATGGTTTGCCGTTTTTGCCAGTGCCGTTTTTTGTATCTGCAACCATTCCCGCCACAACCACATCGCGCTCATAAAACTCGCTGAGGTTCTGAAGATCAGCCAGTGTGGCTGTTGTAAATGTATTGATCTCGAGCTTGAAATCATCGAGCGGGTGTGATGAGAGGTAAATGCCTATGACCTCTTTTTCCCTGTTAAGCTTTTCCAGCTTTGGCCAGTCGGGGCAGGGGGTGGCACCCGGTTTGATAATGTCGAATCCGCCCGACCCGCCGAAAAGTGACTGCTGACTCGAATGTTTTACAATCTTTGAATTGTTCCCGTATCTTATAAGGTTTTCAATAAAGCTTACTCCCCTTGTGTCGGTCGAAAAATACTGTGCCCTGGAAATATTCGTAAAACAGTCAAATGCCCCGGCTACTGCCATAGCCTCAAGGTTTTTCTTGTTGAGCGCATTAAGGTTCACTCTCTCAACGAGATCATAAATGCTAGTGTAGATGCCATTTTCTTCCCTCTCGCGGATCATCTGGAGTACAGCGCTTTCGCCAACACCTTTTATGCCCCCGAGTCCAAACCGTACATTCCCGTCCTTGTTGACAGTGAATTTGACATAGCTTTCGTTGACATCAGGGCCCAGGACCTCCATTCCCATCCTCCGGGTCTCATCCATCAATGTAGTTATTTTCTTGATATCGCTTATATTGCGACTCAGGACAGCTGCCATATACTCAGCCGGGAAATGGGCCTTGAGATATCCGGTCTGAAATGCAACCAGTGCATAGCAAGTGGAATGGGATTTGTTGAAGGCATACTGGGCGAACGCTTCCCAGTCGGACCATATCTTGTTCACGATGGTCTCGTCGTATCCTTTCTTCCCGCATCCCTCCCTGAATTTAAGGTTCATTTCATCCATGATGGACTTTTTCTTTTTGCCCATCGCTTTCCGGAGATTGTCGGCCTCACCTTTTGTAAAGCCTGCAAGTTCCTGCGACATAAGCATCACCTGTTCCTGGTAAACTGTGATTCCATATGAGTCATTAAGATATTTCTCCATTACCGGGAGGGGATAATCAATTGGCTCCAGACCCAGTTTCCTCCTGATGAATTTCGGGATGTATTCCATGGGCCCGGGGCGGTAGAGTGCGTTCATCGCGATCAGATCCTCAAATCTGTTAGGCTTGAGTTCACGCAGATAACGCTTCATTCCCGTCGATTCAAACTGGAAAATGCCAGTAGTCTCCCCGTTGCTGAAAAGCTCGAATGTTTTTTTATCATCAAGGGGCAGATTGTCAATATCAATGTCGACACCCTTCGACCGTTTTATGTTCTCCACGCTGTCCTTGATGATTGACAATGTTTTAAGACCCAGAAAATCCATTTTAAGCAAACCAACCTGACCAACCTGGCTGCCGTCGTACTGGGTGGCGTATAGATCGGTGTCTTTTGCGGTGCACAACGGAATATAATTATCGAGCGAATCCTTACCGATTATAATCCCGCAGGCATGGATACCTGTTTGTCTGACCGATCCCTCCAGCACCTCTGCAAACTTGAGAGTCTGGGCGATAAGTTTGTTGGATGAGTTCCTTTCCCTTGCAAGCTCAGGAACCTCGGCATATGCTGCCGACAGGGTCACGCCTGGCCTGTCGGGAACCATCTTCGCGAGCCGGTCGGCATCAGCTAGCGGGAGTTTCTGCACCCTGGCGACATCCCTTATAGCAAGCTTGGCTGCCATGGTACCGAATGTTATTATATGGGCCACCTTATCGTGGCCGTATTTTTCCACGACATATCTTAAAACTTTCTCCCTGCCATCTTCGTCAAAATCAATGTCAATATCAGGCATGGAAATGCGGTCGAGATTAAGAAACCTTTCAAACAAAAGGCCATATTTTATTGGATCGATATCCGTGATCCTCAGGCAAAAGGCAACGGCTGAACCGGCAGCTGAGCCTCTTCCCGGTCCGACTGACACCTCCATGTCCCTGGCTGCCTTCAGGAAATCCTGAACAATCAGGAAATAGCCCGGGAATCCCATTTTCGCAATAGTATCGAGTTCAAACTCCAATCGTTCCAGCTGTTCATCCGTCAGCTTTCCCCATCTGTCCTTTGCTCCCTGGTAGGTTAGGTACCTCAGGTACTCATTATCATCGGTATAGCCTTCAGGAAGCTTAAAATCGGGCATGATCGGATCGTGGTCGAGCTTGTATTTTTCAATCTTGGCGACCAGTCCGCCAACATTGTCGACTGCCTCAGGAATATCACTGAAAATATTCCTCATTTCCTCCTCGGTTTTCAGATATTCCTGCCGGGAATATCTCAGCCTGTCGGGATCATCAATATCCTTTGCGGTGTTAAGGCATATAAGTCTGTCGTGAGCCTCGGCATCTTCGGCATTTATGAAGTGAACGTCGTTTGTGGCAATTATTTTAACATTGTACTTTGAGGAGAATTCCCTGAAGACACCGATCACTTTCTGTTGCAACGGGAAAGCACTCCTGTCAGCCTCCGGATCGTAAGTTTCATGCCTTTGGATCTCAAGATAGAAATCGTCGCCAAAGAGATCGAGGTAGCCTTTCAGAACATTTTCTGCATTGCTTAAGGATCCATTGAGGATCTCATCCTGGATCTCGCCTGCAAGACATGCTGAAGAGGCTATCAGCCCTTCCCTGTACTGTGCCAGCAACTCCTTGTCGATCCGGGGCTTATAATAAAATCCCTTTATCCATGCCAGGGATACAAGCTTGATGAGATTTTTATAACCTGTAAGATTTTTTGCAAGAAGTATCAGGTGGTCCCCCGAGCGGTCCTCTTTTCCAGACACATCGGCGATGGATCTTTTGGCAACATAAATTTCACAGCCAATAACCGGCTTGATCCCCTTTTTTGTCGCAGTTGCATGAAACTCCTTGACCCCAAACATATTGCCATGGTCGGTTATCGCAATGGCTTCCATCCCCAGCGATTTAACCTTATCCATGAGGTTGGAAATATTTGAAGCTCCATCAAGGATAGAGTATTGAGTATGTACATGCAGGTGAGAGAAAGAGGCCATAAGGAATGAAAATTTACCAAAAGACTGGAACACAAAAATAGATAAAAAAGGGTAAAGGGTCACTAATAAAAACTAACCAGATATCAACTTTAAAATGTTAAGAGAAATCTTGAGAAAGTTTGGGATTTATAACGATATATTGATAAAAACTTTATTTTTGCCACGCGATGCATGGCATCAGCATGGACAGTAGAAGGATTTTTGAGATCCTGAAAAAATTATTAATTACCTAAACCAAAAGTTATGAAAAAACTCTTGTTGCTATTTTTTGCTCTCTGTGGTTTTATGTTGTCCCTGAGCGGTCAGCAGAAAACCATCACGGGAACGGTTACAGGGTCGGAAGATAATCTTCCGGTTGTCGGAGTAACAGTACTCGTGAAGGGAACGACGATCGGAGTGGTATCTGATGTGAATGGGAAATATCAGATAAATGCTCCTGCCGGTTCAACTCTCGAATTCAGGTATGTCGGATTGAAAACAAAAGAGATTGTTATCGGAACAGATAATGTTTACAATGTAACAATGGATGTGGATTCGACCATTCTCGACGAAATTGTAGTGGTCGGATACGGAACCCAGATCAAATCCAAAGTCTCGAGCAGCATCACAAAAGTCGACGGAGAATCATTGCAGAACATGCCTGTTGCTTCTGTCGAGCTTGCCCTTCAGGGGAAAAGCGCCGGTGTATTTATTGAATCGCTCAACGGTAAAGCCACCGGTTCGACAAGGATGAGGATCAGGGGATCATCTTCAGTTACTGCAAGCAACGAACCCCTGTATGTTGTTGACGGAGTACCGCTTTCGACAGAAACACTTAACCAGTCGGGCGCCGCAATAAATCCTCTTTCAACATTTAACTTCAATGATGTTGAGTCGGTCGAAATCCTTAAGGATGCAGCATCAGCTGCAATATTTGGGTCAAGGGGAGCCAATGGTGTAGTTCTTATTACAACCAAAAAAGGGATCAGCGGAGATACAAAACTGAACTTTACCCTTCAGAGAGGGATGAGCCAGGCTTCACACCGCAGGGAATTCATGAATGCCGAACAGTATGTTCAATATTTTGAAGAGGCTGCATATAACAGTGATCTTTATGAAGGGTACGATCCGATAAATAATCCTGGTGACTACTCAGGCTCGTGGCTCCAGTTTGCAAGAACCCGCTTTAACCGGCATGACGGCTGGGCAACATATACCGATCCTGAACTTGCAGTCGACATTGACTGGCAGGATCAGGCTTTCCAGACAGGGAACCTTATGACTGCCGATCTGTCGGCACAGGGCGGAAATGACAAGCTGAAATTCTTTGCGAGCGGCTCATACAGCAGCCAGGAGGGCATCCTTGTTTCGAACGGCATTCAGAAAATGTCGGGGAGGCTCAATCTTGACAACAAGGTGAACAATTTCATTGACATGGGGCTCGCATTAAGTCTTACTAAAACTGTTATTGACCAGGTTTCAGCCGATAATGCCTTCTCAACTCCGATGCAGCTTGTGGCAATGGCGCCTATAACACCGGTCAGGGACCTCGACGGGGTATTATATAACACCCCTGTTACAACTTATTATAACGGACTTATCGATGTTGAAGAAGCCACCAGGGATATCTCGAACTTCAGGACACTGGTGAACAGCTATTTAAGCATACAGCTGGCGAAACCCCTGAAATGGAGAAGTGAATTAGGCTTCGACCTTTACAGCACAAAAGAGAATGCAAGGTACGGACTAAGAACCGATTCAGGTCAGGGAATCGGGGGTTACGGATTTGCAAATTACGGAGAGAATCAGAACCTTTCAGCCAAATCGTACCTCGACTTTATTAAGCAGATGGGAAATATAGGAGTCAGCGCCGTACTGGGAACCGAGTATCAGTACACTGTTATCGATAATGCATGGGCCGAAGGCCAGGAGTTCCCCCTCGATGATCTCAAGACACTGGCAAGCGCAGGGCTCATCAGCGGCGCATCTTCATCGAAGACTGAATACAGCTTCCTGTCATACTTCTCAAGGGTGAACTTCGACTATAATGCAAAATATCTTGTTACCCTTGCCGGACGTGTTGACGGATCGTCACGGTTCGGAATGAATTCCAGGTACGGATTTTTTCCGGCATTGTCAATGGGATGGGTATTAAGCAAGGAAGGCTTCCTGGCTTCCAATCCCACAATAAGCTTCCTTAAGCTTAGAGCAAGCTACGGGCTGACAGGGAACGCCGGTATCGGGAACTTCAGGCATCTTGGCCTTTTCGGAGTCGACAGTTACTATGGATCATCGGGCCTTATCCCATCACAGATCGCGAATGACAATCTTGGGTGGGAAACAACCAGGCAGATGGATCTCGGTCTTGATTTCGGATTTTTCAAAAACAAGATCTCTGGTGAGATTGATGTTTACATAAAGAACACAAATGATCTCCTTCTCGATGTACCTGTTCCTGCCACAACCGGTTATACGGTTCAGACGCAGAACGTGGGCGCAGTCACCAACAAAGGTGTTGAATTCGTATTAA
This sequence comes from Bacteroidales bacterium, assembly GCA_036848255.1. Taxonomy (GTDB): domain Bacteria; phylum Bacteroidota; class Bacteroidia; order Bacteroidales; family VadinHA17; genus LD21. The sequence continues at coordinate 6,046 of DAIUKI010000103.1, forward strand.
ACACAACAAATCTTTCAGGAGAATTCGAATGGACAACAAGCCTGAATTTCTCCTATAATAAGAATAAGGTAACTGACCTTGGAGGACAGTCGGTTATTGATGAAGGAAGCTCGCGCTTCATGAATGTAGTTATGGTAGGCCAGCCACTCGGGATATTCTACGGAGCAGAATATGCTGGCGTTGACCCGGATAACGGGGACGCCATCTGGTATGTAAATACAAAGGATGAAGATGGAAATGTGACTGACCATACCACCACCACAAATGATTTTGCAGAAGCCAATTTTGTCGTCCTGGGGAATCCAAACCCTCCGCTGCTGGGAGCCATAACAAACACTTTTGGCTACAAGGGAGTAGGGCTTACATTTACATTCCAGGGCGTTGCAGGCAATAAGCTCCATATGTCCGGAGATCCTTATATGGCTGCCAATGCAGCATGGTTTGACAACCAGACCACCGATCAGCTGGCAAGCTGGAAAGAACCCGGCGACATTACAATGGTACCGCAGGCCCGCCTGGGTTACAGTAATGGTGACCAGGGCAGGAGCAGCAGGTATATATCCGACGGTGAATATCTTAAACTACGGTCAGCAATGCTCAGCTATGACCTTCCGTCGCAGTTTGTAAGAAAACTTGGCCTCACCGGCTTGAGAGTCTATTTACAGGGTCAGAACCTTCTGACATTTACGAATTTCATCGGATGGGACCCTGAAGTATCATCTGATTTTGTAGTGTCCAACATTACCTCAGGAATCGATTTCTATTCAGCGCCGCAGCCCAGGACGATACTAGTTGGACTCAGTATAAATTTATAAATGCCTAATATCATAATACAATGAAAAAGATATTTTCAATTTCAACAATAGTCGTTCTGATGCTGTTCTTTACAGCCTGCGACAAACTTCTGGAGCTTGAGCCTTACCAGAGTATCAGCGAGGAGCTTTCCCTTGAGTCTGATGTAAACGTCAAGAGCGTTCTGAAAGGCGCTTATGCGCAGTTTGATGATCCCTACATATACGGCGGAGTGATACTTATCAATGCCGAGCTCCTTGGAGCTGCCAATGAGGTCATGTGGGTTGGTACCTATGGCGGACCGCGCCAGATTTACAATAAACAGATGAACTCTTCGAATGAAGATGTCACTGCCCAGTGGATCGACAGCTATCAGGTTATTAATATAGCCAATAATGTTCTGAGTGCACTTGAGGTTGTTAACGAAGCGGACCGCGACAGGGTGGAAGGTGAAGCTTTGTTTTTACGAAGTCTGATGTTTTTTGACCTTGTAAGGTTCTATGCCCAGCAATACCAGTCATCGACGGCAGGCACCCAGCCTGGCATTCCTCTTATACTTACGCCGACCCGGGGAATTGATGAAGAAAGCTTTGTCTCGCGCAATTCAGTGGATGAGGTTTATAATCAGGTTATTGCCGACCTTATTCTGGCAGCATCAAAACTGCCTGAAGAAAATGAAGTATATGCCACCAGCGGAGCAGCAAATGCATTGCTTGCAAGAGTTTATCTTCAGAAAGGTGATTATGCCAAAGCAAGAGATGCCGCAAGCTCGGTCATTGAATCGGGATTATATGAGCTTCTTCCTTCTTATTCCGATGTTTTCAACAACGACGATAATACCTCAGAGGATATTTTTGCCACTCAGATCACATCCCAGGACAGGATGAGCTCAATGACCGAATTCTTTTCCATACCTCAATTCGGAGGAAGAGACGGGGACATTGAGATCCTGGATGGACATCTGGACCTCTATGCCGCAGGTGATGAGAGACATGACCTGTTCTTCCTCGGAAACGAAGGAATGCGCTCAGGCAAATGGAATAATCTTTACGGGGTCGTTAACCTGATCCGCCTTTCGGAAATCTACCTTATAAGAGCAGAAAGCAACCAGAGACTGGGAACCGTTATCGGCGACACTCCGCTTAACGATTATAATGCTATTCATACAAGGGCCGGATTGACCGGAGCCGCCGCGATTACACTTGATGATATCCTTCTTGAAAGAAGGCTGGAACTTTCATTTGAGGGACACAGGATCCATGATCAGCGCAGACTTGGCCAGAGTGTCGGCACACTGCCTTTTGATGATCCGAGACTTGTGTTTCCCATCCCGTTCAGGGAAACCGAAGCCAACCCGAATCTGAAATCTCAGCAGAATCCGGGATATTAATAAATTTTTTTTATCTTTGCACCCACATTTTTAAAAAGGAAGTTAAACAAAAAGCGTTAAAATTAAATGGCAGTTAGAATCAGATTAGCTAGAAAAGGCCGCAAGAGAACGGCCTACTACCACGTGGTGGTAGCAGATAGCAGGTCGCCACG
>DAIUKI010000104.1:0-8374 GCA_036848255.1 Bacteroidales bacterium
TTATGAATTCAATTCCTTCTCAATGGGCCAGCGAACAAAGATCAGGGCAATACCGTGCCCCGAGTTTTAACCTTAAGGGCTTCTTAATCCAATACTTATAAAAATTTGCCAGCGGGTGCCGGCTAAATAATTAAATTGCTATATTTGCGCCTGACAAATATTTACCAATCATATTTTTTTACAATGAAGAAACTAACCGCCGCTCTGTTTGCTGTTTTATTCCTGTCTGTTGCCGCATTGTTCATCCTTTACTTTACAGGAAACAAGAAAAGCAATAAAAATGCAAAGCCTGAAACATCTGTTAATGCCGATGCAAGCGGTATAGCTTATGTGAATATTGATACCGTTGTTTTCAAGTTCAAGATGTATTCTGACAGAAGGGATGATCTGCTTGAAAAACAGAAAAAAGCTGAAGCTGAGCTTAATTCAAAGGGAACCCAGTATGAAAGGGGTGTTAAAGACTATCAGGATAAAGTAAATAAAGGGCTGGTTACAAGAGCAACAGCAGCTGAACTGGAACAGTCGCTCCTCCAGCAGCAGCAGGAGCTGGTTACTCTCCGTGACAAACTTCAGTCGGACCTTGTTGAAGAGGATCAGGTTATGAACAGGCAGATCCTCGAATATATAACCACATACCTCGATGAAAATAAATCTCAGTTTAATTATGAGTATATATTTGGCAAAAGCTTTGGAAGCAATGTTCTGTACGGCAACTCTGCCTATGATATTACACAGAGGGTTGTCGATGGCCTGAACGCCAAATATCAGACTGAGAAAAAGAACTGATTAAATGGGTTTTGCCTCTGCCTGGCTTAAAGATAGAGCGCTTTTTCCCGAGCTAATCAATGATGCACCTTCCCCCGATACAGGTATTATTGTTGTTGTTCCTGCATTTGACGAACCGGAAATTTCAGGTTTGCTCGATTCCCTTGCATTGTGCCGTGAGCCTGACTGCCGGGTTGAAGTGATAATAATCGTCAATGCTCCTGCCGGGGCAAGTGAAGAGAGTCTTAATAACAACATTAAAAGCATTTTAAGTTCAGAAACCTGGAAAAAGGAGCACCCTGAATGTTTCTTTAACCTTCATATAATTGACGGACCATTGCTCTGGTCGTCAGGCTGGACCGTTGGCATTGCAAGAAAGACCGGGATGGACGAGGCTGTCAGGAGGTTTGACAGGATTAACAAACCTGATGGAATTATTCTCAACCTTGATGCTGACTGTAAAGTGAAAAACAATTATTTCACGGCAGTCTATTACGAAATGTATGACCGTAAGGATAGATCAGCCTGTTCAATATATTTTGAGCATCCTGTATCGGGAAATGAATTCCCTGAAGAGATTTACAGATCAATAATACTTTATGAGCTTCATCTCAGGTATTATCTTCAGGGACTGGCATTCTCCGGATTCCCCTGGGTCCATCACACTGTGGGTTCAGCAATAGCTGTCAAAGCCCTGGCTTATATTAAGTCGGGAGGTATGAACAGGAAGATGGCAGGCGAGGATTTTTATTTCATTCAGAAACTGCTACCTGCCGGAGGCTTCTTTAACCTTAATCAGACAACCGTTTATCCCTCACCAAGGTCATCAGCACGTGTACCCTTTGGAACAGGCTCAACAATCTCGCGCCTGACGCAAGGTAATAACGGAGCACTTCTGACATATAATTTTGATGCATTCATCGAGCTTAAATCACTTTTCAGTCTTGTAGATAAAATATTTTTGTGTGATAACAATGACCCTGAATTTTTCTATTACGAACTGCCTCAGGGCATTATGCAATTTATGGATGTTATGGAATGGACCTCAAAGATAAGGGAGATAAAAGGCAACACCTCCGCGATTCAGTCATTCCGGAAGAGATTCTTCGGATGGTTCAACCTGTTTAAAATCGTCAAATACCTTAATTCAATCCACAATTCTTTTATGTTAAAAAAGCCAGTTGAAGAATGTGCTTCGGAACTCCTTTTTGCTATCGGTAGTGATTTTAAGGGGGACGATCCGGCTCAACTGCTGAGCTATTACAGGTCGCTTGAACTTAATAATTAGTTATTTTGCCTGGTTATCCGGCGGTTTTCCTGGGGAGTGAGAACAATGTAAAGGTCCTCATCAGTCTTTTTCATCCTGTATTGTTCCCTTGCAAATTTCTCAAGGTTCAGGTCGTCAGTTTTTAATTCATGAAGCTTCCTCTTGTCCTCCTCAATGCGCTGAACATAATATTCCCTGTCGGCCCTGAGCTTTTTGAGATTTTTCATCTCCTTTCTCCTTGATATAAGGTTGTTTGAATCGAGAAGAACGATCCAGATGAGGAAAATTGTGATGGTGAGGATATACTTGTTCCTCAGTAAAGGGGGTATTCTATCTATGAATTTAAATTTCATCATTATAATGCAAACCTACAACTTTTTTTTTAACCTCCGCTCATAAGATAAAGCATCTGTACATTGTCTCCGTTATTTATGATTGATGAACCATAATCATCCCTGGAGATGAGCTTACCGTTAATCTTTATTATTCTCATTCTGAAGGAGAATTTTTTCAGATCCAGCATTTCGCTGACACTCATTGCCTCCCTTTTAAATTCTTCTTCCCTGCCGTTCAATATGATTTTCATACTTTCACATTCCTTTCAATGAAATTCTTAAAAGTATTTCAACAACTGCATTGGCCTGCATATTTGCTACAATCCCCACTCTGGGAGCCATTGTCGGTTGATCGTCGGATGCTTCAGTAACCTCATCCCCGCAAACATAAAGTGTTTCATCGATCTTCCTGAATTTCAGCAACTCATTCCTGCCCCAGCCGGCCAACCCTGAACCGACTATAAGTGGAACTCCGGGCAATTCCTTTTGCACAGATTCAATAATCATTTCCTTCATGTCGGATTTATCGAATGCCTCCACGATAACATCACATCCTGCAAAAACTGATGGAATGTTTTCCCTGTCAAGTTTAACCTGGAAGGTAATTATCTGAATTTCCGGCCTGATCCTGACAAGATTCTCTTTCAGGGCTTCAGTTTTCATCATCCCGGTCTGACCGGAGAAGTAAAACTGCCTCGACAGATTGGATTGCTCAACTCTGTCAAAATCAGCGATCACCAACGTGCCAACACCGGTTCTGGCCAGAGCGGCAGCACAATTTGAACCGAGCCCGCCTGCTCCTGCAATACCAACCCTGAAATTCCTCAAATGATCCTCAATCTCAGAAAGCCTCATCGAAATCCGGTTTTTTCCGCCATTACAAATATAAATACTTTGGTAATATGATTCTCCCGGAAACTCCATGAAGGTTTTGCTATATTGATCAATATCATTTTAAAGGATGATTTAAAAAAGTACTTTTGTTTCAAACTGTTAAATTTCCTATAATTGATAAAACCGGTTGAAATGGATATAGAATCAATAAAATCTAAGCACAGGCAGATAAAAAGATGGGATTACAACTGGACCCCCCTGAATAAAGGCTATACTGATAAGATACTCTATATCAATGTGGGATCGGCCGAGATCAGGGAGAAAAGTGTTCCGCAGGCAATGAAGGAGAAATTTATAGGGGGCAAGGGCTACGGCCTCCGGCTGCTGTGGGATGCAACCAGGCCGGATACAAAGTGGGATGATTCAGATAATGAGATAATTATCTCATCAGGTCCGATCGGAGGTATAACCCAGTATTCAGGAACGGGGAAATCCCTTGTCGTAAGTATTTCCCCCCAAACCAATTCCGTCATTGACAGCAATGTGGGTGGCTTTTTCGGTCCATTCCTCAAGTTCTCAGGCTTTGATGCTCTGGAACTTCAGGGTAAGTCAGAAAAGGATGTAATCGTATTCATAGATGGGATTAACCATTTTGTTGAGATTTTCGAAGCTCCTGATGAAGCATCCGACAGCCACCTTCTGGCAGAACAGCTCACTGAAATATTTGCAGATAATGAGAATGAAAAAAAGAACATAGGTGTTGTTTCATCGGGCTCTGCCGCCGAACACTCCCTGATCGGAATGCTGAACTTCAGCTTCTATGATTCCAAAAGGAAAAAGGTAAGGCTGAAGCAGGCTGGAAGGGGTGGTATCGGAACAGTTTTTCGTAATAAGAAAATAAAGGCTCTTGTCTGCAAGATCCCCGGGGTTAAAGGAAATCTGAATAATGTCGTTGATCTTGAGGCAATTATGGAAAGAGGAAGAAGGTATAACAGGGAGATAAGGGAGCTTGATGACAAGCAGTGCCAGATGCGCCAGGTGGGTACTGCTCACCTTATGGAGATAATGAATGATCATGATCTTCTCCCGGTTCATAACTACAAGTTCGGAAGTCATCCTGATGCCTATAAAATCGATTCCTCAGTGTGGAAGAGAAACTTCACCCAGAATAATCCTGACGGTTGCTGGATTGGATGTAACATGGCATGCAGCAAAGGTATTGATGATTTTGAGCTGCAGACAGGACCTTACAAAGGGCAGAAGGTGATTGTTGATGGCCCTGAGTATGAAAATGCCGCCGGGCTGGGTTCAAACTGTGGTATTTTTGACCCTCAATATATAATCGAAACTAACTTCTACTGCGATACTTATGGGATTTGCACTATAACCTGGAGCACCCTCAGTGCATTTATCATGGAATGCTATGAGAACGGCATTCTCAACAAGGAAAGAACAGGTGGACTTGAGCTTGAATTCGGTAACTCGAAAGATGCTCTTGAACTTCTGCATCAGGTTGCCCGAGGAGAAGGATTCGGATTGATTGCCGGAAAGGGTGTCCGTAAAATGAAAGAGATTTTTATCAAAAACGGATGGGGAGATGCCTCGTTCCTGAACGACATAGGAATGGAAAACAAGGGGCTTGAGTATTCCCAGTATATGCCAAAGGAGTCACTTGCTCAGCAGGGGGGATTTGCCCTGACAAACAAGGGGCCCCAGCATGATGAGGCCTGGCTGATATTCATGGATATGGTAAACAACCAGATACCAACATTTGAGAATAAGGCTGAAGCTCTTCATTATTTCCCCATGTTCCGAACATGGTTCGGGCTCGTCGGACTGTGCAAGCTGCCCTGGAACGATGTTGAACCTGAAAATAATGCCCAGACCGATGAACCTGCAAAAGTTCCTGAACATGTTGACAACTATATTACTATCTATAAAGCAGTCACCGGTAGGGAATTCGACAAGAAACGCCTGGTGGAGGATTCGGAAAGGGTTTACAACTTTCAGCGTGTTTTTAACCTGAGAAGAGGCTATGGAACAAGGAAATACGACAGGCAGCCTTACCGTGCAGCCGGTCCTGTTACTTTTGAGGAGTATGAATCGAGAGCTGAAAGATATGATAAGCAACTTAAGGAGAAAACAGGTATTGATCCGGCCGGGAAGACCACGGAAGAAAAGATTAAGATCCTCAGGACATACAGGGAAGATCAGTATGAGAGCCTTATTGATGCTGTATATAAGCGACGCGGCTGGAACAATAACGGTGTGCCAAAAATTGAATTCCTGAAAAAAATAGGTATGGATCTTCCTGAGGTAATTGAGGTTGTGAGAAACTTTCAATAAAAAGTCAGATGCAAACCTTCATTTCCTTGCTCCGGGGAGTAAACATAGCCGGTCATAACAAAATAAAGATGACCGAACTTTCATCATTATTTAATGAAATTGGCTTTAAGGATGCCGAGACCTACATTCAAAGCGGAAACATCGTTTTCAACGTTTCGGGGAACCTGTCTGAAGCCGAACTGACTGAAAAAATTGAAGAAGCTATCAGGAAAAAGTTCAAATACAACATCCCGGCTATCAATAGAACCCCTGAGGAACTAAGGGAGATTATTTCAATAAATCCTTTTGCTGAAGAAGAGAATTTCAATACTGAGAAGCTTGCAGTTATTTTTTTATATAAAAAACCTTCAGAATCACAGATTGAGAAAGTTATGGGTATAAATTATCCTCCTGATAAATTTATTATAGCCGGGACAGAAATATTCATTTATTGTCCAAATGGATTTGGAAAGAGTAAGATCTATACAGGCTTCTTCGAAAATAAAATGAAAGTGACAGGTACCGGAAGAAACTGGAATACTATAAATGCTCTTATAAAAATAGCAGAAAAAAAAGAGAAGAACCTGCAATGACCGAAAATAACTGATACAAATGAAACGCTTATTTTTTTGGCTGGTTATTTTTTCAGTCATCCTTTCAGGATGCAGGATCAATCCTGTTAAAAAGCAAAAAGAAATTATAATTTTTCACGCTGGAAGCCTTTCAGTTCCTTTTAAGCAGCTTGCAGATGAATATGAAAAGCTAAATTCCGGAATTAAGATCCTTACGGAACCCGCAGGCAGCCTTGTATGTGCACGAAAGATAACCGAGCTAGAGAAACCCTGCGATATTATTGCTTCAGCTGATTATATGGTTATCGATGAACTTATAGTACCGGAATATGCTTCATGGAGCATAAGATTTTCGACTAATGAGATTGTAATAGCATTCCAGGAAAAATCAAAATATTCGTCAGAAATAGACTCTTCAAACTGGATGGAAATTTTACAGAGAGATGATGTCATTTATGCAAGATCAGATCCTGATTCAGATCCGTGCGGTTACAGGAGTGTGCTGTGCTTTAAGCTTGCGGAGAAATACTATAACAAGCCAGGACTTGAGAACAATCTGACTTCCAAAAACAGGGATTTCATCAGGCCTAAGGAGGTCGATCTTATCGCGCTCGTCGAGTCCAATGCTGTTGATTATATGTTCCAGTACAAATCGGTTGCGATTCAGCACAACCTGAAATACATTGAGCTGCCTGATTTTATCAACCTTGGAGATCCTTCATTGAATGAATATTACCATTCAGTTTCGCTGGAGGTTACAGGCAGCACGCCCGACAGCAGAATGACTGTTGAAGGGGACTACATCAATTACAGCCTTTCGGTTCTTTCAGATGCACCTAATGCAGAAGATGCAATCGATTTTGTTTCTTTTCTGCTGAGCAGTGACGGAATGGAGATCTTCAGAAAAAACGGTCAGGATCCGATTATTCCTTTCAGCACTGAACAGCCTGGAATGATCCCCGGAAAGCTTAAGAAATTTCTGGATACAAACACCCCTGAAAGATACGATGATGAAAAATAATCTGTTCAGCTGGATCCTTCTTATTCTATCCTCCCTGGTACTGCTTTTTATACTGGCCCCGCTGGCAGGGATGTTCATTAACACCGGCAGTTCTGAATTCATCGAAACAGTAAAGGACAAAGAGGTTCAGGAAAGCATCTGGCTCACTCTCTGGGTCTCTTTTGCCGCAACATTTTTTTTTGCTTTTACTGCAATACCCCTTGCCTGGCTTTTGGCCAGAAAGAATTTTCCTCTGAAAGGCGTCGTCCAGGGAATCATCGACCTTCCTGTTGTTCTTCCGCATACAGCTGCAGGTATTGCAGTACTTGGATTTATTTCAAGGGATGGGTTTCTCGGGAAAATGGCCGATGCAGTGGGCCTTTCGCTTATCAACAATCCTGCCGGAATAGCCCTCGCCATGGCTTTCGTAAGCGTACCGTTCCTTATCAATTCAGCGCGTGACGGTTTTGCGTCAGTTCCCGAAAGGCTCGAAAAAGCGGCCCTTACCCTCGGAGCAAGCCGGTCGAGGGTGTTTTTTACAATATCCCTTCCCCTGGCATGGAGAAGTATCATGACCGGATTTGTAATGATGTTTGCCCGGGGTATGAGCGAATTCGGAGCTGTCGTGATCGTGGCATACCATCCGATGATAGCCCCTGTTCTCATCTATGATCGGTTCAGTTCCTTCGGCCTGAAATATGCACGACCGGCTTCAGTGCTCTTTATAATTGTTGCTCTTACAGTTTTTATTCTGCTCAGACTAATATCATTAAAAAGGAAAGAAATCTATATCTCACCTGATGTTGAGGCTTAATAATATAACTAAAAGACTGGGAAATTTTGTCATCTCGGGGATCAGCCTTGAAATACCTGAAGGTGAGTATTATGTACTCCTGGGCAGATCGGGATCAGGAAAGACTCAGCTGCTGGAACTAATTGCCGGTCTAAGCATCCCCGATGCAGGCGAGATATGGATAAACAATCAGAATGTAACAAGGAAAAAAATCCAGGACCGCCTGGTAGGACTTGTTTTCCAGGACTATGCCATTTTCCCGAATATGACTGTTTTCGGAAACATTGCTTATCCGCTCCATTCCAGGAAACTCAAAAAACAGGATATAGACCTGAAAGTAAAAAATATCGCGGAAGAAATGAATATTTCAAATCTTCTGGATCGATTTACTCATAATCTTTCAGGCGGAGAGCTTCAGCGCGTGGCACTGGCAAGAACACTGGTCAATTCTCCAAAGCTGTTGCTTCTTGATGAACCGATGGC
>DAIUKI010000105.1:0-8285 GCA_036848255.1 Bacteroidales bacterium
AAAGCTGTACAAAATGTTAATAATGTTATTGCCGAAGAGGTTATTGGAATGGATGTTACCGATCAGGCCGGAATCGATAAGAAGATGATCGATCTAGATGGGACCAAAACCAAAAGCAATCTGGGTGCCAATGCCATCCTCGGAGTCTCTCTTGCAGCTGCAAAAGCGGCCGCGGCTTACCACGGACTTCCACTGTTCCGATACATTGGAGGTTCCAATGCGGTTACAATTCCGGTTCCGATGATGAATATAATAAACGGAGGATCCCACTCCGATGCTCCGATTGCTTTCCAGGAATTCATGGTAAGGCCGATTGGTGCGCCTAATTTCAAAGAGGGCCTAAGGATGGGCGCTGAAGTGTTCCATTCTCTCAAGAAGGTACTGAAAGGCCGGGGACTGAGCACGGCAGTAGGTGATGAAGGAGGTTTTGCCCCAAATCTGGAAGGACCTGAGGATGCTCTGGAAACAATTGTTAAAGCAATCACTGCCGCCGGTTATAAACCGGGAAAGGATGTTACAATAGCCCTTGATCCTGCTGCTTCGGAATTCTATGAAAACGGAATATATAATTATGCAAAATTCCAGGGGCCGAAAGGTCTCAGAAAGACTTCAAAGGAGCAAGTCGATTATTTTGAGAAACTGATCGAAATGTTCCCGATCGATTCCATTGAAGATGGCATGGCAGAAAGCGACTGGGACGGCTGGAAAATGATGACAGATAGACTTGGCAAGAAAATCCAGATTGTCGGTGATGATGTTTTCGTTACAAATGTTGAATACCTGAAAAAAGGAATCGACCTGGGTTGTGCAAACTCTATCCTTATTAAGCTAAATCAGATCGGATCGGTGACCGAAACCCTTAATGCAATTGAAATGGCTCACCGGGCAGGTTACACCACGGTTATTTCTCACAGGTCGGGTGAAACCGAAGATACGACTATTGCAGATTTTGCCGTGGCCGTCAATTCGGGTCAGATCAAGACCGGTTCATGCAGCAGGACCGACAGGATTTGCAAGTACAACCAGCTGCTGAGGATCGAGGAGATGCTCGGGGATCTCGCAGTATACGGGTACAAGAAGTAGTTATTAACAATTGTTGATAACTAATGTTTATATCCCGTGTACAACTATGAAAAGCAATCGCATTGCCATATCATATTCTTATATTATATTTGATCTATCAGGTGAGCGATAAAAGACTGCTCAAACGATGTGGAACCGGAAAAGGTTACTTAACTGAGACACAATCCGCTTCATTCGGACCTTCGGGTCCGCGCACCAAGAGAGCCGAAGCCTGGGCAAATGGACTCCGGTCCGTGATACCCGGCAGATCGATGAAACCGGAAACGTTCTTTTTAACGATCGGGTCACAGGGCTTCAGAAAATAAAGAGCTTCGGCTCCGGACATTTTGAAACTGATACAAATCCTTAGGGAAATGACGTCAGGGCCTGAAGGACACTTCGTCCCGGAAGTCCGGTCGCAAGACAGGACAAAAGGACAGCCGGATGGTTATGCTGTAACAGGCACAACCTGAAAGCCATGGGTCGCAAATCAGGGTCTTGTATCTTGAAATACGGCCGGTCATAATAACAGTAATCTGACTCCATCAGCAGCTTCGGCTGCAGAAGGTGAATGGGAACTACTCTTCGGAATGGTTCCCATTATTGTTTTAAATAAATCTAGGAAACCCACCCCTCCCCCTCCCAGGAGGGGAGCCCTGTAATTAAAACCCACCCCCAACCTCTCCACCACAAATCTTCACCCGCTGGCCCGTGCCTTGTTAAGCTCTCCTGTAGTTTTTCTCGGCCCCGATTACAAATCGGCGCCAGCATAAAGGAGTAACCCGCTGGCGCGGATTTGCAATCCGTGCCTTGTTACTCAAATAATCAATATCTTTGATCAAGTTTATTAAAATATGCCCTATTCAGGACTGAAAGATTTTATCTCCGTGCTTGAAAGCAACGGTGAACTGCACCGTGTAAAGGTTTTTGCCGATCCGGTGCTTGAAATTGCTGAGATAACCGACAGGGTAACCAAATCGGGAGGCAGGGCTCTGCTCTTTGAAAACAACGGAACCCGCTTCCCCGTACTTATCAATGCTTTCGGGTCCGAAAGGCGTATGGCAATGGCCCTGGGAATGAGCAATATCTCCGATGCATCCGGAGACATCGAGAAGGCCTTCAGCATGTTTACTGATTCACCACCCGGATTACTTGCCAGAGTAAAGGCTCTGCCGCGTTTATTGAAGATAACAGGATATCTGCCTTCAAGGACGAAAAAAAAAGGCCAATGCCAGCAGGTAATTCAAATGAAACCTGACCTTTCGATACTGCCTGTTCTTAAATGCTGGCCTCACGATGGCGGGAAATTCATTACCCTGCCCATTGTCCACACGTTTCATCCCGTGACCGGAAAACCAAATGCCGGCATGTACAGGATGCAGGTACTCGGTTCCGGTATCACCGGAATGCACTGGCAGAGACACAAGACAGGAGCAAATCATTTTGAAGCCTGGAAGAAAACAGGTAAAAGAATGCCGGTGTCGGTCACACTTGGCGGCGATCCGGTCTATACATACTGTGCAACTGCCCCATTGCCGGAAAATCTAAGTGAATACATACTTGCCGGATTTATAAGGAAGAAAACAGTGAAGCTTGTAAAATGCATTACAAACGATATCTATGTTCCATCCGATGCCGACATAGTTATTGAGGGTTATGTTGATCCTGCTGAGGATTTTGTTATGGAGGGCCCGTTTGGCGACCATACAGGATTCTATTCCCTTGCTGACCTTTATCCGGTTTTTCATGTAACATGCATAACGCATTCGGAAAATGCGGTTTATCCGGCAACTATTGTCGGAGTGCCTCCTCATGAGGATGCATGGCTGGCCAAAGCCACCGAAAAGATTTTTCTTTCTCCGGTTCGCCTTGCCATTCAGCCTGAGATACTCGATTTTCATATGCCCGAAGCAGGTGTTGCCCATAACCTTGTGATTGTAAGGATAAACAAGGGTTATCCGGGACAGGGAATGAAAGTGATCAGCTCCCTTTTCGGAGCGGGGCAGATGATGCTCACTAAATACCTAATCGTTGTGAGCGGTAATGTCGACATAAGGAATTACAAAGAGCTTTACGGCCACATTTTATCCAATACGGATTTTGGAACCGATATAATTTTCATCCGTGGCCCACTTGATGTTCTTGATCATTCGTCCGACACTTTTTCGTTCGGCGGAAAAGCAGGCATTGATGCGACGGTAAAGCTGCCGGAAGAATTACAGGTCAGGGGGAAAACAAATCAAATGCAAAAATCTACGGAAGATGATATTCCGGACTTCCTTAATGTACCTTTTATCAAAGCTTTCAGGATTTACAAAACAATTGGGGGGACAAGTATTCTGATAATTGGTGTTGATCCATCAGCCGATCCGGGTAGTATAATGAAATCCTGTGAACTATTAAGGGATAATTCAGACAAATTTCTTTTCAGGCTTGTTATTGCTGCAGATCATACAGTTGATCAGGATGATGCTTTCATGGTGGCATGGCAGGTTCTTGGAAATTCGGATCCTGTCCGCGATCATTATTTTATTTCAAACGATTCTTTACTGATTGACGGGACAATAAAATTTTACCGTGAGGGAGGATTCCCGAGGCAATGGCCCAATATTGTCTGTTCCGATGCTGCAACAATTAAAAAGATAGATGAAATATGGAATACCCTTGGATTTGAAAAAGATATACAATCCCCTTCACGGAACAACATGAAACTGGTGCGGAACGGTTTGGATGCTATAGTACCTGGATGATCTTTTCGATAAGTGCTGCAGACTGAAAAGGTTTGGAGAGATATTCATCGATTCCGGCTGAGAGGCATTTTTCCCTGTCACCTATCATTGCATTGGCGGTGATTGCAATTATTGGAATGTGGGTATCTGAACCTGCTTCAAGTTCGCGGATTTTACCGGCGGCTATTATCCCGTCCATTACGGGCATCATTATATCCATAAGGATCAGATCGTAATTCGCCGATTTCATCTTTTCGATTGCCTCCATGCCGTTCGCGGCCGTATCAATACTTTTGACCAGTGGCTTAAGGGTCAGAAGCGTGATCTTCTGGTTGATAAGATTATCCTCGACAAGCAGGATTTTTGTGTCTTTCAGTTCCTTATGGGTCCTTTCCATACTGATGGTGGCTCCTGACTCACCGGGCGATTGAAGTTTTGGTTCGGTGACCGGATACAGGAAAGGCATGGTTATGGTCAGCACTGTGTAATTATTGCCTGATTCCTGACTGAATTTACCGTTACTGAAAGCAATCAGCTTTGAGGCAAGGTGTCCGGCGTTTCCGTTTTCGTCGATAAATACGGTATTTTTGTCTGTCTGGATACGTATTCCGACATGTCTTTCCCGGACCGAATCCCTCTCCTTCGTGAGGTTAATTGTCACCTTAGTGGGAATCCCGGAACTCTGGGCCTCAATAGTGTTGAAGATGTCGAGGAGGATCTGCTTGAGGATTATAGGGTCACCCAGGCATTCGTAATCACTCTGGTCCTTCCTTGTGAATATAAAATCGAGGTTCGCCTTTTCCTTCAGGCTGTAAAGCTCTATTGTATTCTGGATTGTCGAAAGAATATTGTACCTGATCTGTTCCCGGGTCACGTAGCTGATGTTGCCGGCCGATTCCATTGTTAATTCATTAACAGTGGTCACCATATTATTTGTGGATGCAATGAAAGTCTCGATCAGTTCCTTTTGTTTTTTCTCGAGATCCGAAGCCATAAGAAGATCGGCAATTACAACAAGATTGTTAAGGGGTTCCCTTATCCTGTGTGAAAAATCGGTTATGACATTATCCTTTTTTTCACTCGATGAAGAAACATCCATAAAGGATTCCTTTACACTTCCGATCAATTCATTCGATTTCCTGATAATCATAATAAACAATGCAGCAGCTGTTATGACCAGGAATCCTGCAGGCAGCCTCAGATCGAATGATATGAAGATAACTGAAACTAAAAGGCATATCAGCGCGATGATTGAATAAACTTCAATCGAGTGCTTCTTCTTACTAAATACCTCTTCAGAATACCTGTTATCGGTATTCACGGGAACATAGTCATCTGATTCCATCTTTTTTGCTGATTAATTGCAGTATTGTAAATTTTAGAAAGATTAGATGATAAATATACATACGGTGAAATTATCAACCTTCAAAGGAAAACGTTAATTTTGTTCCTGTGGTACAATTTTTGATCCGGAAATATAAAGCATCTGTCATTATGAAGACATTAGTAAGGATTTTTGTGATGATTGCAGTAATTGTTTCCGGCGGAGCGGTTGTAACGGTAAATGGCCAGGAAAACGAAGGGATTGTAAAATACACTCCCGACTTCAGGTTCAACGATGGCATTTATCTGAATTTCGAACAGGTTAAAGCAAACAGTCCGATACCAAAAGCCAAGATACTTACGTCAACTGATTACAATGACAAGGATTTTTTCAAGAATCTGATGTCGGGCGAGAAGATATATTTTTACGACGGGATGGGAATCAGGCAGGAGGTAGACAGGAGCTCATTATGGGGATATGCAAGGAACGGCGTTCTGAACATCCAGGTTCAGGGGAATTTCAACCGTATCACTTTTATCGGTAATATATGCCATTTCGTTGCCGATGTCACCTCTTATGATAACCGCTACTATAATTCCCCCTATGGTTATTATGATCCATATAATTCCTATTATTCGCCTTATAGTTCCTATTATTCGCCTTATTATTCACCGTATGGTTATGGCAATTATTATTCCCCATACGGATCATACTATTCTCCCTACCGTAACAATTCAGGACGGAATGAGCTCATGCAGTACCTTATTGATTTTGAAACAGGGAAGATACTGGAATATGATGTTGACAATACCGAGCTTCTTCTTATGAAGGACAGTGAATTGTATGAGGAATACATGCGGCTTCCAAACAAAAAAAGGAAGGACCTGATGTTTGTTTATATCCGCAAATTCAACGAAAAAAATCCACTGTTCTTTCCGTCAAATCAAGGATTATAAATGAAGAAATTATTTACCTCCTTTCTGCTGATCCTGTCATTCTGTATGCTTTCGGGACAGGCTCCCTTTCCAACCGGCAGCGAAATAAAGCAATTCATGGCTTCAAAAACCTGTGTTGTCCTTGAGGACGGTAACACTGTATTTAATAATTATATCCGGGAGGCAATGAATGGATCATGGAAGATTACCCCCTTCGAATTTATACAGACATCCGATTTTGAGACCCGAAGATCAGATCCTTCTTACTCTTTCATCCTCCTTACCGGAACCAGCTATGAAAACGATAAGTCGAATTCGGTTTACAACTTTATTAACCTGCTTCAGGGAAAACATGTCGAACAACTTGGCAAGATGCCGGAGATATGTGCTGTGCCGCTCTCATTTGGCGGAGAGGATGATATGGAATACGGTTATAAGCTCGGAGCCATACTTTCCTTCATGCAGAAGCATGCACAGATGATCTCTGAAGATCCTTCACTTACCGGACGAAGGTATCTCAGATACTATAATAAGTTTATCCCGGAAATGATTGATAAAAAGATACTGGTTAAGGTGGAGGATCTCTCGCCGGCTATCAATACTGCCGAAAAGCTGAAGGCCAATTACAGGTACAGCATCGAAATTGTCCCTGAAGAGGTTATTTTAAAAGCAATTCAGGAAAAGGCACCCAATACCCTGATACTTCATAAGGTCGGTCCTGCAGAAGAACAAAATACAGGAATTTGTTTTAAGATGCTTATTGGAACTGATGATTCAAATATGTATTATTACAATCAGCATACAATTGATAAGTCGAATCCCGATGGATTGTTGCCTGCTGACCTGAAGCGCCTTTCAAAAATCTGAAAATGCAGCAAATCAGAAAGGGAGGCGTCTTTTAATAAAAACCGGATTACAATGAGAGAGATCAGAGAATTATCAGAATCTGAAAGGAACTGGGCAATGTTGTGCCACCTTTCTGCATTTGCAGGATATTTTTTCCCTTTTGGCGGAATAATCGGACCGCTGATTTGCTGGCTCACAAGAAAGGATGAGTCGCAATGGGTTGATCAGAACGGAAAGCAATCGATGAATTTCCAGCTCTCTATATTATTATACATGGTTCTGTCTATCCCCTTGATAATAATTATTATCGGTATCCCGATTTTGATCTTCCTTGGCTTCCTGGAAGTGATTTGCATAATAATTGCAAGTGTTAAAGCTTCAAAGGGCGAGGAATTCAAATACCCGGTTACAATCCCCTTCCTCCAGTAATATTTTCATGCCGGGAATTTCATTGTCAGAATAGAAATTTGTATATTTCTAATCTGAATAATTCTTCTGGTTGATTGTGGTTGCTTCTGGTTGCATGTTGCATGTTGCAAGTTGCAAGTTGCTAGTTATCAGGAGTGATAGTAACCACTAACCAGTAACCAGCAACCAGTTACCAGTAACCAGCAACCAGTAACGAGTAACCAGCAACCAGTCACCAGCACCTGATCTAAAGATTCCTTCCATGAAAAAAAATCAAAAAGACAAGAAACCCAGAGTTGAGGTCTTCGAAAAGAAGAATCTGTATCACGATATTAATGCTGAGAAGCGGGAAAAGCTCGGCAACAATGAATATCTGGCAAAGCTCAGGAATCTGGAAATTGAGCTTGTCAAGCTTCAGGAGTGGGTAAAGGCGAACAGGCTCAGGGTAGTTGTCATTTTTGAAGGACGCGATGCAGCAGGAAAGGGAGGCGTTATCAAAACCATTGCCGGATGCCTCAATCCCAGGATCTGCAGGATCGTTGCCCTTGGGATTCCAACGGAAAAAGAGAAATCACAGTGGTATTTTCAACGGTATGTATCAGAGCTGCCATCGGGAGGTGAGATTGTGCTGTTCGACCGGAGCTGGTACAACAGGGCAGGAGTCGAGAAGGTTATGGGTTATTGTACCAATGACGAATACGAGGAATTCCTCAGGTCGTGCCCCGAATTTGAGAGAATGTTGATACGTTCAGGCATAATCCTCATAAAATATTGGTTCTCAATAAGCGACAAGGAGCAGGAAAACCGGTTCCAGGACAGGATCAAGGATCCCACCAAGCGATGGAAGATAAGCCAGATGGATATAGAATCGCGTGATAATTGGGTTGAATACTCGATGGCCAAGGACAAGATGTTTTCGTATACCGATACCCGGCAGTCACCCTGGTTTGTGGTCCCTGCCGATGACAAAAGAAGAGCCCG
>DAIUKI010000106.1:0-8280 GCA_036848255.1 Bacteroidales bacterium
TTAAAAGTATAATAAATTTACATTTAGCATTCAGTCATTGCGAGCGTAGCCTTGCTCCCTACCCCCTGCTATTTCACCTTCTTCACCGGGGTAAGAGTAACTGGTCCGATAAGTCCCGACTCCATTGGTTCCCAGTCTGATGCATCGAACAGGCCGTTTTTGCTGTTCTGTTTCAATCGTGCAGCCATATTCACATTGTAAAACTTCTTCCACAGTATACCGTTTTTGTCCATCCAGGCAATCCGGTTTGCCATCAGGTTTGAGACATTTATTAAAAGAGAATTATTCGCTTTTAACAGTTCTTTGCCGATGACAACACTAAAGTCGGGCCCCGGAAGGACAGCCAGTTCCTTTCCGTTAAGCGTCACGTTTGCACTGTGGCAAACTCTGCCCAGATCAAGACGCCAGGCATCTCCCTTGCCCGCTGGTTTGCCAAAACTTATCGTATATCGCGCTGTCCCGGAAAAGCTTTTATATTCGTCGTTTTCCAGATCAGTCCATGAACCTGTTGCCTGTATTTCCTTTGCCGGAGGAAGTGCCGGACCCCCTTCAATAAATTCGATTTTCCATTTACCTTTTATTGCGGCTGGAGAGGATAACGCATCGTAAAACTCGTACAGTTTGCCTTTTGGTATATGATCATATGTGTTAATGATCAGTGATTCAAATGGCTGCAGCCTCGCATAGACTTCAAGTATTCCGTTTGTTACAGATCTGCTCTTTGCCAGTCCAAATCTGTTATCCATAGGATTAAATATTGCTGCCGATGCACCAGCCGCCTGAAGGGGGATCCATCCTTCATACACATTTTCTCCCCGGTTTGTAATAAAATAGACCGTTCCTGTAGCTGTCTGGCGCCTTGCAAAAGCCAGCCTACTATCTGTCATTGTCTCCCTCGGGATGCCTGCAAATGCCAGGAGCTGTTCAAGATCATTTCCGGTAATTATCATACCATTCCCATAGGTTGCTCTCGATACCTCAGGATTATTTGTCGGGGCAAAATTGATTCCTGCCTTCAGATTTTCAAAAAATTGTGTTTTTTCATCCTTGTCGGACCAGCCCGAAATATTTTCAGGAAGGTCACCATAGAAAATTATTCTGGCACCATCGTTTGCAAGCCTTAATATCTGTGTAAAAGTTTCAACCGGAATATATTTGCATCCCGGAAGAATAAGCGTGCCGTAAATATTTCCTTCTGTCTGCAACATGCCTAGATTTTGTACCGTATTCTTCAGCTGGAGGTCGGAGACATAATCAAATCCATATCCCCTTTCGATCATCATTTCTGCTGCCGTTCCGAAAAACGTTCCGTTAAAGGCTGGACTTATTGCGTCGAAATGTTCGAGCATTCCCCTGCCATAATCAGCATAACGGTCAAAAACGGGGAAATACAGTAGAATGTCATTGTCAGCCATACCCTGCTGCATGAACGACTGTACCCTGGTAATGTAGTTGTTCAGACCCTTGAAGTCGTTCCAGAAGGGATTTGCCGGAGTGAACTCCACAGCTGCATAAAAAAGGAACCCGGGCCACGGTTCATTTTGAGGAGAAAAGCATGTTCCATGATAGAAGACATGGTTTATTCCTCCTGTAAAAAACTGATCGACAGCTTTTTTGACGTCTGACAGGGATGAAATAAAATGCTCGTTGAGCCATGTGGCCGCCTCGCAGGATGCGTATTTTTTACCTGTGACATTTGCTGCCGAAGATGCAAATTTGAACCTGGTAATCTCGTTCCCCTCTGTCTCCGGAATATCGACAGCGGAGTACAGATCAAGAATGTTACCGGGAGATCCGTGGGCCTGATTCCGTGTAGTCTTGCCCTGCTTATGTGCCCAATCGGTCCAAAGGGAGGTAAATTTTTCAAGTATCAGGTCAGAAATTGTCTGTCTGTAGTCTGAAAGCACCCTTGAGTTTTTATCAGGCTCATCTTTCTGGAAAAGGGCCGGAATATTATATCTCAGTTCATACCCTCTTCTCAGGTTAAACTCATAAAAGAGATCTTTTGTCCAGTTTGCTTGCCCCGATGCGTCATCAACTTCATATGAGTCATTAAAATATCCGCGGAGTGATTTAATATTATAATCTTTAAAGATCGTATCAAAATGCTTCAGATAGTTATCTATTGCTCTACCGGAGAAATGATCAATCACATCTCCCTCTCCTCCGGGACCGGCACGCTCGGCCATTTTACCGTGCCAACCCTCGAAGAGTGCATATAAAGTCCAGTTTCCAGGAGGTGCGATCCAGTCAAGTTTTCCTTCAACAGTTACATTTCCTGAAAGATCAGCAATCTGTCCGCTGTCGGAAAAAGCCATCAGGGTTTTAATAGGCAGGGGCTTTTCGAATCTTATCTGGTCGAGAGCATAAAGCTGTAGGTTATCATTTTTACTTATCGGATCATTAAGTTTCGAAATGTCAGGTCTTTCACCAACAGGTCTGACAAGAGGCTGTTGAATGAATTCAACTTTCTCATTCAGTGAATCACCGGTTTTCAATGACCAGGTTTTATAGTTTATATTCTTACATGCATCTGCCGGGTCGACCCATGGTCCCCCGAATGGCCATCCCGAAGCATTGGCAAGCTCAATACCCAGATTTAGCCTTTCAGCTTCTTTCAAAGTATGAATGAACATCTCCATCCATTCGGGCGACAGGTATTTGATAAATTTGTCTTCCTGGCCCTTAACACCATAAATGACGGCAATTTCCATGCCTCCGAGGCCCGCATCACGGTATTTTTCCATGGCGGCAGTAAGGTCAGCCGGGGTCACAATACTTCCCGGCCACCACCAGCGGGTCCAGGGTTTTGTTTCTCTGGTTATCTCCGGCCAGGAAATTTGCTGAGCAACTAATGCCTGAGAGAAAAGCAGGAAAAATATTAGGTATTTTTTAATCATAAAATTGCCCTTTACTCGCTGGCGCGGATTTACAATCCGTGCCTTGATTTTAAACTAATTTTATCTATAATTCCTCCAGTCAGTTCCTGATTTGTAGAACATCACCGCCGAGTCGTTAATTACTATTTCGTAATTTTTGATCAGTTTCAGCATTTCGGCTCCTGCCATAATAACCGGCCCGTATCCGTGTGCTGCTGCAACATGTACCGGTCTGTGATAGTAGAAAGCCGGATCAAATGCCATTCCTGTCCCAACGCATGTCCCCTCAACCTGTCCCTGTCCGTTTACTTTGGTTTGAACCGCATTCCATCCAAGGAGGGCGGCAGGTCCATAGGCCTTCGCATCGATCCATCCCATATTTACGCCATGTGCTATACAATAAGTGAATATAGCTGTTGCTGATGTTTCAGGATAGGAATCATTATGGTCTAATAACTGGTGCCAGAATCCCGTTCCGGACTGGTATGAGGCAAGTCCCTTTACGTGGGCACGGTACTGGTCAAGTATATCTTTTTTCAGAGGATATGCTGAGGGCATTGCATCGAGCAATTCTGTCATTGCCAGGAGGGCCCAGCCGTTGCACCTTGCCCAACGGAATTCCGGATGTGGATCCATATCCTCGACCCAGCCATGCATGTAAACTCCCGGCTCCTTATTGAACATCCGTCGCGAGAACTGAAAAACCTGCTTGCAGGCATCTTCAAAATAATCGTTGTTGCCGGTAAGCTTACCCATTTGTGCCAGGGCAGGGACGCTCATATACAGATCATCAAGCCAGAGTGTATTTGGCAGGGGCCGGTTCCGGGCAAGAGTGCCATCCTGGAGCCTTAATTGTTTTTTCGATATATAATCAATATAGTTGTCAATATATGGTCGCACCGGCAGGTTCTTATTTGCAGCGATTGACTTAATCATTGCAGCGCACATTGCTCCGGCATCATCAAGGGCGCGGGGATCGAGCACAGATCTAACAGGATTATTCCCGCCCCTGGTTACCTGAGTTCTGGTACTGAAATATCCGGAAACATCGGCAATCAATCCTATTCTTTTAAGTGTATACTCAGTGAACCTATCATCTCCAGTAGCTTCACCTGCCAGAAGCATTGCGCCATATGTCACTCCCCACTCATAGCTTATCAGCCTGAAGACTCCTGGTTCGAAAACGGCATCAACTGTCAGCTTTGTCAAGTCATTGATTTCAGCTTTGGTTTTACTGTCAATTATTTTTGCCGGCGTTGAGGCATCGACATACGAATAGATCCGGTTTAAGATCGCAGTAATATCCTCTGCTTTTACCGGACCATAGGGAACCGGGTAATCCGGTTGTAGTGCGTGGAGCGGAGTGTTGGAGTCAGTGATTTTGGTGAGCGTTTCCTGCGCAAATGTAAATGCCAATGTAATAAAATACAATACGAAAGATAAGATCAGACTCTGTTTCATACTTTTAAAAATATCTTCTTTTTATATAAAAAATACAAAAACACCCATCCGATTGCAGTAATGGCAATGCCGTTCAGTAATGGTGCCCAGGTCTCAGGAAAGAGCTCAATAAATCCACCGAAGAAAAACCTGGAAGCATTGTTGAAATTTATTATCCTTTCAGCCAGGTAGATTGTAATGGGATTCATTCCTATGACAACAAAGAAAAATGCCCATTTTCTAAGGTTCCAGACATCAATAATAAGGTAGAAAACTGCAAACAGAAGCATGCTCAGTCCGCCAACAAAGCAGACGAATGAACTGCTCCAGAGATTTTTGTTAATGGGGAAGGCAAGATCCCATATTTTCCCGACAATCATCAGTCCGACAGCTGCAAGAACCAGATAAAGAACCTTTTTATGCTTTCTGCCACTGATGTAATCAGACATCATGAATGTCCCGGTAAACATCCCAAGCAGGGCTGTGGCGATAGCTGGTATAGTGCTGAAGAGCCCCTCTGGATCGTGATAGCCGCGATACAGTCTTCCGGGCATTGCAAGGCGATCGATATGGCTTGCCAGGTTACCGGTCGGCGAAAATGGATCTGTGGAACCCAGGTCGTGAGCCGGGAACAGAACCAGAAGCAGCCAGTAACCGATGAGAAGTGCCCAGAACCAGACTATCCGCCACGAAAGCTTTGTGTTTATGAAAATTATTGCCGCGAACATCCAGGCAAGGCCGATCCGGCCAAGGACACTTCCGTAACGCAGCCCGCCCAGGTTGAATCGGAGGCCGTTATTGTATAGAATTCCAAGTGCCACAAGGATCAATCCGCGGGAGATAATATGTTTATAGATCGATTTCCTGCCCTCGTTATTTGCAATCCGTTTTGCTATCGAAAATGGGAAAGAGATACCGGCAATAAAGAGAAAAAGAGGAAATATCATATCGTAAAAATGAAAACCGTGCCATTGCACATGTTCAAGCTGAATGGCCCACCATTTAAGTACCGGCCAGCCGGTGAGAGACGCCAGCCCGACGAATATCGCTTCACCTCCCATTATCCAGAACATGTCAAAACCTCTCAACGCATCAAGGGAATAGAGACGCTTTGGTTTATTTTCGGTATCCATTTTCAGTGTATTAATTTTTTACTTCAACCAAAGATATAAAAATAGAAGATCGCTGTTAATAACTTCATAATTCATTTAAATTTGCCAACCAGCAACCAGCAACAGGGCCGAGCGTAAAAAATTTGCCCAGTGGGCGAATTTAGCGAAAGAGCCAGCCTGCAGGGTAGCAAAAACTAAATTCAAAGTGTTAATTAAAAAGATGTATCATATGAAATCACACCGATTCCTGCTATTTCTATTTAATCTTACTTTTTTTGCGGCTTCTACCCTTTACGCACAACCATCGCTTATCCATCTCAGCCTTCAATCGAAAGCAAACCCTGATGCAACAGCTCCGGTATCAGTTTCCTGGTTTTCCGGTAATAACAGCGAAAAACAATATGTAAAGTATGGTGTTACACCCGATCCCGGGAGAAGAGTTAAAGCCGTCCGAAGCGAATATAACGGCAACTCCATATTCAATGCCGATCTTAAAAAGCTTAGGGCCGGTGCAAAATATTTCTATAAATGCGGATCCGGTAAAGCAGGCTGGAGCAAAGTATTTTCATTTTTTTCGGAACCTGAAACAGGTGCATTCAGGGTAGGGTTGATTGGAGATACGCAGGATAACAATCAGAATGAGGTTTTTCAGAAGACCAGGGTGATTACAGATCTTGTAAAAACCTTTTCACCGCACCTGACTTTGCATATGGGAGATATAGTAAACGATGGATCACAAGCAACAAGCTGGACAGATTTTCTTTCGGTCAGCCAGGATCTGAATGCCATTTCTCCTTTAATGCCTGTTCTTGGCAATCATGATGTGGTGAATGCCAGGGGCGAAGATTTTCAGAAACCATATCAGGATTTTCATTCGCTCTTCAGCCTTCCCGTTGATGAAGTGAATTATTCTTTCACTTACGGTAACGTTCGTTTCATCGGGATCTTTTCGGGATACGCTCAGGCTGCTGAAGAGATTGGTCAGGTAAAATACAAGCCCGGATCGTCTGAATATATCTGGCTGGATAAAGAACTTTCAAATGCTGAAAATGACAGGGACATCAATTGGGTAATTGTCTGGATGCATTACCCGGTCAGTTCATTCGGTTGGAGCAATGTTGCCGGATGGAGGGAAAATGTCCTTCCACTTCTTGAGAAACACAGGGTTGACCTTTGTATTGCGGGGCACCGGCATGTTTATGAACGTCATTATCAGGTTAAGGACGGAGTTCCCGTGAAAAATGATTCAGGAACATTTTCATCAGCTGACGGGACAATATATATTACTAATGGTACGGCAGGAGGTACACCGACAGGTTCAGGAGGAAAAAACCTCCCTGATATGGCCTTTACTCCCGAAAGAGCTATGTACAGCTTTGCCATTATGGATGTTGAACCAACTTCAATTACCTACAGGGTTTTTGATCAGGATAACACTCTGATCGACAGGTTTATCATTCGGAAATAGATATTGACAGGCATCGCAGTCAGGAGGTTCCATTATACTTCTTGGATTTTGTAACACATTTGTAACATATTTGCAACAATTTGTACCAGTTTAAGAAAAATCACTTATTTTCGACCAGATGGGATTTACACATACCTATAACTAATTACTAACTAAACCAAAAATCTTATGAAAAATTTCCTGATGATTTTGTTATTCCTGGCATCGACCTCAGTCTATGCCCAGCGGATGACAATTACCGGAACTGTATCTGATGAACAAAGTGGTGCTGTCCTTCCGGGAGCCACGGTTCAGGTAAAAGGTACGATGATGGGCGGGATTGCCGGAGTTGACGGGAAATACACTGTTGAAGTGCCGGGTCCGAATGCGACACTAGTATTCTCCTTCGTGGGATATGCTTCTAAGGAAATCCAGGCGTCTGGACAATCCGTGATAAATGTGACTCTCAGGGAGGATCTGCAAGGCCTTGAGGAGGTTGTTGTTGTCGGATATAGTACTCAGAAGAAAGCGAACCTTACCGGGGCAGTAGATCAGGTAACAAGCTCAACTCTTGAGAACCGGACAATTTCAAACCTAAGCCAGGGATTAAAAGGAGTTGTTCCAAACCTTAACATTAGCCTGTTGGATGGAAAACCAAATCAGGCCCCAAGTTATAATATCAGGGGACTTACCTCAATCGGACAGGGAGGAAGCGCACTTATCCTTATCGATGGTGTCGAGGGTGATCCGAGCATGTTAAATCCAAACGATATTGCAAACATTTCGGTCCTGAAGGATGCTGCATCAGCTTCAATTTATGGGGCCCGTGGTGCTTTCGGAGTGGTTCTGATCAACACAAAAAATCCGGCTCAGGGAAAGACCAGTGTTACTTTCTCCTCCAATTTTGCAATAAGGAAACCTATTGCAGTTCCTGATCTGGTTACAGACGGGTATACTTTTGCAAAAATGTTTGCTGAATCCTACGTAAACTGGGAAAATACATTTCCTTCAGCTGTGAACAAGACCTTGAAATTTTCACAGCCATATCTTGATGAACTTGAGAGAAGGGCCACTAATCCATTGGCATCCGATAAGGAGGTGGAGATAGATCCTGTTACTGGGGATTATGTTTATTATGCCAGTCATGACAAATACAAGGAACTGTACAAGGATTATACAACGGGGATGGAGCAGAATATTGCCATCTCCGGAAGCACTGAATCAGCCAGCTTCCTTATAACCGGCAGGCTGCTCGATCAGCCCGGATTGTTCAGGTATAACTCCGATGATTACAAAATGCATAACATCAGAGCCAAGGGAGCTGTAAACCTGTTCCCATGGCTTACAATTGAAAACAATTCGGAATACTCCGACAGAAGTTATCATAATCCGCTTAACGTTG
>DAIUKI010000107.1:0-8267 GCA_036848255.1 Bacteroidales bacterium
CATAATTATATTAATATCAGTTATTTGAATTCATATGTGATGATTATGAAAATTTTTATTCATTAATCAACCCTGGTGAATTTCAGCGATTTAATAAGTCCGGCTTCCTCATGGCTCTTTTTAATAAGCTTTAGCGAGATTTCTTCCTTCCCCTCATTCAGTGTAACCGTACCAACATCCATCCATGACCATGTGCGTTCAACTGATTCGCTGCGTTTAACATAATCTTTGTCCGGAAGTACAGTAGATTCAAACGGCTCACTCATTCTGAAAGGAACCGAGCCTGAGCTGGTTATTAATGCCATCTGGCTGCCTGTTTCTCCGGCAGTGCATCCATACTGCATTTCAACCCTGTATGTGCCCTTATTGTTAATATTAAGCGTCCATAGGATAGAATCTCCATTCTGGATCCAGCTTTCGGTATGGGACTGGTTAGGATGGATACTCGAATATTTTATTTTTCCTGAAAGAGCGGCATCCTGAACAGGTAAAGTAAAACTACTTTCTCCGCTGAATCCCGCCTCAATAGTTGTAACAGATTGATAATTAGATATCAAAGCCATATTATGGCTGATTAGTTGGTCTAGCATCGAGGAGGTTGTTGTCTTTTCAATTAAAGAAATGTCATTTTTCTGTTCAGGATCATTATTAAGGTTATAGAGTAAGGTATCCTTCCATGTAAGTACAAGCCTGTAAGTGTTGTTCCTGACTGAACTGTTGCATTCCTCAAGATTCTGATTGCCCTGACGCGAAAAGATGAGCCGGTCGAAAGTTTTTTGTTTACCATTTATGATCCCGGAAAGGTCGATTCCGTCGAATGGTTTCTCCGGGTCGTATTTCAATCCGCACAAACCTATGAGAGTAGGCATTATATCGATATCCTGAGCCAGCTGAAGTGTCGTCGATGGTTTAATTTGCTCCGGCCATTTAATATAAAACGGCACCCTCACTCCCCCCTCATCGACTGATCCCTTTCTTCCCTTCATGCTGCCATTGTAGCGATCGGTATTGGGGCCATTGTCAGAGAAGAAAATCACAATGGTGTTCTCAGCAATATTCAGTTCCTCAAGTTTTTCAAGTAAACGGCCAATGTTATCGTCCATGTTCTCCACCATCCCATAGATACTGGAGAGTGTTGAATCAAGTCCTGCCTGCCTGTATTTGCTGAAATATTTTTCGGGTACCTGAAAGGGTGAATGAGGGACATTATATGACACGTAACATAAAAAAGGGTTCTCTCTGTTTCGTTCTATAAAATCAATAGCCTGACCGGTAAAATAATCACTTGTATATCCCGACGATTGTTTTTCTTGATCGTTATGGAGGAACCAGGCATCGAAGTAGTATCCCAGATGCCCGACGGGAAACCCGACGAATTCATCAAATCCCTGCCTGTTTGGATGCTGTGGATAATACCGTCCGTTATGCCATTTGCCGAAGCATCCTGTTGCGTACCAGTTTTCTTTAAGTACCTCAGCAAGTGTCACCTCGTCACCCCTCATATTCTCATAACCTCGTGTTACCGAAGATACACCCGTCCTCAGAAAATACCTGCCGGTAAGCATTTCAGCTCTTGTGGGAGCGCTTAGCGGACATACGTAAAACCTTTCAAAACTGAGGCTTTGGTTTGCAAGCCTGTTCAGGACAGGTGTTTCAATCAGATTATTGCCATTGAGGTTCACATCGCCCCACCCCATATCATCGGCAAGGATTAACACAATATTGGGCTTCTCTTGAGATTTCACTCCTAAAGCGCCGCAAAGCAGCAGACATCCACCAATCATTCTTTTCATTTTTTGCTGCCTTCACGGTCGCAACCGATTTCCATACCTATTGATCCTGCAGCAATTGCTGCCCGGGTAATAAAATCCCTTCTACGCATTATATTTCACTTTTGGTAAAAGATAAATCTAAGAAAATTCTATATAGTCAGATTTCAATTCTGTCTATTTCAACCCATAACGGGAATATTCTTCTGGCACCGGAAAGGTAGAACGGAACAAAATCGCATTTGACTGAGGGAAGGATCAGGTCTTTCATCTCGATTAAGTCCATGTCAGTTTTATCATTACTCATCTGATTGATAAATGCCCCGGTTTCCACCACCATCTTTCCTCCTGCCGGAACCGGTTCAATGAATTTAAACCTGAGATTATACCTGCCTTCATGTATCAGCACCCTCCAGAAGCCGAAGATCTCTGGCTGTTCCCATATACCCCACTGCCCGTCAGCATCATTCCTGTTCAGAATTACAGGATTCTCATGAGGAGTGCCAATTTCAATCCGCGGCCTTTCAACAAGGTTCTCCGACCCTGCCAACTCATAGAACAGGAGATCAAGTTCCTTTTTCATTTCTTCCGCCCTGTCAGGATCATCCTTTACTATATTTTCCTGCTCGTAAGGATCCTTCTCAAGATCAAATAGTTCAAATGTATTTGAAGGGGAATTATATTCGGTGTTCCCGACCAGCTTGTAACTTCCTCTTTGCAATGCGATATTATTATACAGTTCAGGAGAATGCCTTGTCCAGTACCAGAATAACGACCGGCCATCCTCCTCCTTCTTTTTTCCATTAATATAAGGGATAAGACTGATACCGTCAATCTTTCTGCCTTCGGGTATTTTTACCTTGCATAAATCAGCCACAGTGGGAAGGACATCAATGTTAGCGGCATTTGCCTCTACCTCAACGTTGCGTGCGTTAAGAGCAGGATAACTCAACCAGAAAGGCACCCTGACACCTCCTCTGTAAACAGAAGTTTTCAATCCCCGCATGCCGGCATTGTAGCGCCTTTGCTGAGGTCCGTTGTCAGTCATGAAAATAACTACTGTATTCCCAGCAATATCGAGATCCTGAAGCTTTTTCAGCAGCCGGCCTATATTGTCATCAATGTTTGTGACCATTGCATAAACCCTTCGTGCATCCTCTTTATCTTTTTCGTTCATTTGAGGGAAAGGTCTGTTATCGTTTTCGAAACCCTTAGAGGGATCCGTATCGCGATACATGTTATAATATCTTTCCGGAACCTGAAGCGGAGTGTGAGGCGCATTGAAAGCTAAATAGCAGAAGAAAGGTTGGTTACGGTTCTTTTCCAGGAACTCAACCGCATTTGAAGCGAAAATATCAGAACAGTATCCATCGTATTTTTGCTGTTTACCATTATGCCAAAGGACCGGATCGAAATAGCTGCTGTCGCCGCGTGGCCATGTCGTAATATCTCCCGGTTGACCCATTCCTCCTGAAAGGTGGATAAGAGATTCATCAAATCCCTGGTCACACGGTCTCATGGGATAGTTATCACCGAGATGCCATTTTCCGAATATCCCTGTTGCATAACCAGCCTCTTTAAGCATTTCCGCTATCGTCACTTCGGAAGCAGCCATCATTGCGCCTCCGTTATAGGTATCCCTTACACCGGTCCGCAATGAATATCTTCCTGTCATCAACCCGGCTCTTGTTGGGGCTGAAACCGGGCAGACGTAGAAATTATTGAAGCGGATGCTCTGTTTCGCAAAATTATCCAGGACAGGAGTTTTAACATGGGGATTTCCTGTGAATCCGAAGTCGCCAAAACCCTGGTCATCTGTAATAATCAGAATAACATTCGGGTGATTTTCAGGTTGTGCGGTTATATAAGAAGCACATGCCAGACCAGCTGTTAAAAGGCTGCTACCAATAGACAGAATCGAAGTTTTCATTTTGTTCCCGCTTTTATTGTAATTTTCTTTCCTGTCCCGTTTTGTAACCAGATATCTATCCTGGGAGCATCACCGTCATAAGGTTTACCAAGGATGTCAAGATCCCCGTCACCATCCAGATCAACAATCTCCGAATCGTGAAGATCAATACCCCTGGATATGATCATTTCTCTGTTAAAATTGCCGTTCCCGTCACCAAAAAGTATTCTGTTCACGGCAACCTTATAATCTCCAAGAGTCATTTCTGCATACCAGATATCAGTGTTACCGTCTTCATCGAAATCGACTATTGCAAGTGAATGACCGTTTCGGACTTTTGTCACAATCTCCTTTCTTATCCATGTATTTTTTTGATATTCATACATATACATGGGAGCAACTCCGTCTCCCACCACCAGGACAATTTCCGGTCTTCCGTTTTTAACAAGCTGGCCGGCAGCGGAACGGCTGAAAGTATATGCGGCGTCAATAACGTTGTATGAGAACTTATCGTTGCCAAGGTATTTGAACCAGAGTCCGCCTCCGACAATATCCTGGATTCCGTCTCCGTCAATATCTGCTTTTGCCAGACCTTCATGCTCGTTGGTACCTTTCCAGGAGGGATATGTTCCATACTGTTCCATCTGGCTGTCGCTGTAATATTTATAAATGGGGATAAGTTTCCAGTTTCCCTGTTCATAAGGATCTTCGGGAATACGTGCAAAATACAATGTCTGATCGCCCTGCGCCCAGAAGACCAGATCGGGCTTGTTATCGCCGTCAAAGTCACCGGCTATCTGGTCATGCACTTTATTGCCTCCGCTATTCCGTATCAGGTACCTGGGCCACGCAGGTTTTGAAAAATCAGGGTAAGGATTCTCCCACCACCAGACATTATTTGTTTTTGATTCCCCACCGGCAATGATATCCATATCACCGTCATTATCAACATCGAATGCCACCGTACCGGCTTCTATAAAGCATATGGCATCTTCCACAATATGTCTTTTCCATCCTTTTTCAGTTCGCTGGTACCATACAACTGATGGTCCTGAGGTACGTTCGGTAACACAGAAATCATTAATACCGTCGTTATTGAAATCGGCAACGGCAGCAGAGGTTTGTTGTTTGCCCTTATTGGGAACTTCAATCGCACCGGTGGCGCTTGAAATATGTTCCCACCTGATCTGGCCGTTGATTCCCGTTACTAAAAAAAAGCTTAATAAAGATGAAGATATGATTCGAAGCATTATTTAATAAGGATATTAAGCGTTTTGCGTTTATCGTTTAGCTTTCCGGATTTTGCACTAAGAAAGGTACTTCTTATGCCGGGGTATTCAAAATAACTTCAGCAGAATTCTTATAAATATCTTTAATTGATTTCCCGAGTTTCTCAACTCTTTTCTTTGCTGAATCATAATCCGAAATAACCAGTTTAAGTCTTTCAGCAATGTCGCTGCCGCTTACCTGTTCAATTTCAAAAACCCAGTCAGATAATCCCAGGTCGTAGTACATCTGCCCTTTTATAGTGTCTTCCGGCTGTCGAAGGTAGAATGCAGGAGTACCGTTAACAAGTGATAAGATCGGTGAGTGGCACTCAAAGCTGAGTACTGCAAATGCATGCGAATAAACTGATGCTGCTTCATCGGGAAGCCAGTAGCCTCGCTTAGTCACAAATGGTTTGACATCATCAGGAAGATGATTTATCAGGAGCTCATCCATAATATGGATCTGGTATGTCATTTCGGGGCAAACAAGAACCCTGTTTCTTGTTTCGCGGACCCAGGCAATAATGACTTCTCTTAATTTGGAGTGATCTTCCTCTTTCTTTGAGTTATTGAGTGCATCGATACTCTTTACCTGGTCTTCTGTATAGCTTTCCGGACGAATCAGGTAATATGGTGTCCTCCGTAACCTTGGGATAACGCAGATATATTTCCCATGATTCAGTCCTTTCTCCTTCAGAAAAATATCTGCTCTGCTTTTATCCGTCAGGTGCATAAAAAAAGTGGCATCCGGAACAAACTTCATATTTGCTGTTTCTATACCATTTTTCCTGAGGATCTCCAGCGAGGCTGTTTCCCGTGTAAAGATAAAAGATGCTTTCTGCAGGAGGATTTTCAGTTTTTCGTCGATACTTTGAATTGTCGTACCAAATATACCAAAGGGCTTACCGGTTGCTCTTACCCATGCCTCAAGATTTGCCGAACCGACAACAGAGGGTCCTGATCCGTGGATCATTATATCCGACCTGCTGAAAGCATCTGAAACTTCCGGGCTACCGGCATTAAAATCCGGATCAACATTCCCGTGAACTATTTTCACTGACGGGAAATTACTGCTGAGCCATTTTTCAACTTCGCTGCCCGGGCTTTTTTTCCAGAGTATAAGTTCAGTGTCGGGAAGAAAGGTCTGAAGTATATTAAGAAGACCTGGAGTATGTGCAATATCGCCTATATTTATATCCTGCCATCCGGAGACTATAAGTATTGTACCGGGCTTTTGTCTGTTTTTACAGGAATAACCACCTGTAATTGTGATTCCCAGAGCTGATAAAAAAATTTTATTAATAAGTTCCCTTCTTCTCATTTGCAAGTCAGTTGCCCTTTATAATTGAAAGAACAGTCCGCGCCCGGGTAAATCAGGAATAACGCTTTAAATAACTAAATATGTTTTTGATTCTAATTGAAATCAATAACTAGCTCTGATCTTCCGGTAGCTGTGTCCGGCTTAATATCAGAAAATTCTTTTACGAGTTTTTTCTCAGGATACCCGACCTTTACAATGAACTTATCATTGCTGAATACTTTAGGTATAAACTCATTGCCTTTAATCCTCAGGATATACTCAAGTTCACCCGTTGTCTGATTAATGATCTCCACAACAGGATCAGGATCACCCGATATTTTAAGTGCCGGCAGCCATCCCAGAGGTTCTCTTCCGTAATTATCAAACTGGCTTATTGTCTTCGGCCAACCCGGATGCTGGCTCATCTCAACAGGCTCAAGGACATCACTCATGAAGTGCCACGATTCCATGGTTATATCACGCTTCTCTTTATCAAAGATCACGAATCCGAGACCTGCAGTTTTGTTATGCTGCATTTCGTAACGGTTTCTGATTCCGGCAAAATCAACAGGGTTACCTATGGAATACACATAATTCTTATTACCAAAGGCATCGGTGTACTCGCCAGTGTTTGAGAATCCGTGTTCCGGCCTGTTCCTGACCGGGATATTGAGCTCATCAGGTCTGAACCACCGTGAGTATCCCACTGCAATGGCAGGAGTGCAAAAAACCCATCCGGCATCCCTGAAATCATCAATACCATAATGTACAATGGAAGGAACATGCTGGTCGCCGCAGATATGAAAAACAAAAGCCTTGCGTATTATTCCGACAGCACTGTCGCGGGCTCTTTTGGGCCATCCTCCGGAATCCATATCTCCGTAAAGATACGCATCATACTGCCCGTGATGAGTTGCAACATTTGCAAAGAGAGTTTGTGATAATAGTACTTTTATATCAATATCTTCCCAGTCCCTTATCCAGTTTTCCAGAAAAATTTCCTGTCTCTTACCAAGGAACTCCAGATCTGGTCTGTCAATTACTGACAGATCTTTAAGAGGTCCTGTAATATGATCCTTGCGGCCTTCCCATGTTGCTACGAGGTCAGGGCCGGATTTAAAGACCCTGTCACTTACGATAGCGAAGCTCACTCTGCCGTAATTCAGGCTCGTATACCAAACTTTCATACCTTGTTCAGCAGGTTCCGGATCATAGGGATCGGGCAGATGAGAACACTGTGTAGTATTTATTACATTGACCATTTTCACTGTTTGAGTGAAGCCCATGAGATCGTCGCTGTTTGCTGTTCCTGATGGCCTCGCTATTCCACCTCCCCCCCACAGGTTACCCTGGAAGACATCATGATCGTCGGGTGTGCAAATTGTCGGAATATCGCGCATAAGATCCCCAAATGCCCATCCGAACATGTACCATTTACCCAGATAATTCAGAATGGCTGTATCTTCAGGTTCTCTTTTTATCGGATAGCCCCCGTTTTGTTCGTATATCTGGTCCCCCGAAAAGTAAAGTATATCGGGTTCTTTAAGCTTCAGGTTCTTCACAACGGGAGAATAAGGAAATCCGGTATGATACTGGCATGTCATAGCCGCCATTTTCAATTGCCGGTTAACCGGATCTTTTTTAATGGTCCCTGAATATTCGAATATTTCTTTATTTCCGTGAATACCTGTTAGCGGGTATAATATCCTGTACTGATGATCAATTGTTGAATTCCACTTCTCAACCCTGAATGTTACGCTCCTTGAATCAGGATCCATCTTCCCGCGACCAGCTCTCTCCCATTTATTTTCATTTCTTACCTCGAGTTCAAGTACCTGATTATCCTGCGATCCGACAGGTGGCAACTGTGCCGTTATCTTCAGGATGTTTCCGCTAAGGGTATGCATCGCCCATAGTATAGGGCCAACACTGTTCTCTGGTTTATGAATCAAACCATTCCCTTCAAGTGACAGGTTATCAAACCAGAATTTCGGGCCGTTATTCTTTGAACCGGCATTCAT
>DAIUKI010000108.1:0-8247 GCA_036848255.1 Bacteroidales bacterium
TGGCCAGTGTTGACAGAATAGATCCATTGAAAAAAACTTATGTGGTATGGATTTTAAAAATTACTATCATCTTACCCTCCATTTAAACCTAATTTCTTATCTTCGTAACCTTATTTAAAAAAAATGAAAAAAGCGTTGGTATGCATAATTGCCTGTTTGATAGTATTTGGGGGAGACAGCATCGCCCAGCAAAAAGTATGGTCGCTGGAGGAGTGCATCAAATATGCAATTGACCATAATATACAGATCAAACAGCAGACAATCCAGACAAAGGTCCAGAAGAATACACTTGATCAGGCAAAGCTCAGCCTCCTTCCGACTATCAACGGACAGGTATCGCATGATTACTCATTTGGAAGAGCACTTGACCAGAACACTTACACCTTTTACAACCAGACTGTTCTTCAGGATTATTTCTACCTCGGCGGCAGAACCGATGTGTTCACCGGACTCCAGAACCTCAACACGATTCAAATGAACAAATATGAGCTTCTTGCCGGCGAACAGGATCTGCAAAGAATCCGCGACAATGTCTCCCTGAGTGTTGCACTTGCCTATCTCCAGATCCTTCTGAACAAGGAGCTGGTCTCTGCAAATGAGAACCAGCTTAACACAACATTACAGCAGATCGAAAAAACCAGGAAGCTTGTGGATGCAGGCAGCGTTGCCCGCGGGAACCTTCTCCAGATAGAAGCCCAGGCCGCACAGGAAGAGCTTAGCCTGATAACAATGAAAAATCAGCTTGAGACATCATACCTGAATCTTACCCAGCTGCTTGAGCTGGAATCACCTGCCGGCTTCGAAATCATTGTTCCTGAAATCAATGTCGAACTGAATTCCGTCGTGACCGGCAATATTGATGAAATATATAATCTTGCAGCTCAATCGCGCCCTGAAATCAAGAGCTCTGAATTGAAGCTTACAGCCAGCGAGTATGCCCTGAAAATTGCCAGGGGGGCCAGGAGTCCAAGCATTTCACTCAGTCATACTTTCGGTACAAGGTACTCGTATATTAAAGATATGCCGGGAATGCAGTCATTTGAGGATCAGCTTAAGAACAACAAGAACTACGGTCTTGGCCTTTCGTTGAGCCTCCCGCTGCTTAACGGATGGCAGGTGAACAAGAATATCTCAAATTCGAGGCTCGCAGTTGAAAGCAGCCAGTATACGCTCGAGGGATCAAAAAAGGAACTTTATAAAGATATTCAGCAGTCATACACCGATGCGGTAGCCGCACTGAAGAAATACAACGCCAGCTCCAAGGCGGTCAACTCATCGGAAGAATCGTTCAGGTACACCGAACAGAAGTTCAATGTCGGCATGATAACTCCTGTTGATTACAACGTTGCGAAAAATCAGCTTCTGAATGCTCAGTCTGAAATGTCGCAGGCAAAATATGAATTTATATTTAAAACTAAAGTTCTCGATTTCTATAAAGGATTACCCCTTAACCTGAATAATTAATTCCTAAAACAAGGTCAATAATCATGAAAAACAAGAAAATACTTAAGATCCTGCTCCCGGCAGTCATCCTGCTCATTATCTTTGCTATTGTTGGGAAAAAAGCCGGCTGGTTCGGAAAAGCCGTCACGGTAAAAGTAGCCGTTGAGAATGCTGAACAGCGGACAATAATTGAAACCATAACCGCCAATGGCAAGATCCAGCCCGAAAAAGAGGTAAAAATCACTCCTGACGTATCCGGAGAAATCGTTGAGCTTACGGTCAGGGAAGGGGATCAGGTCGAAAAGGGACAACTGCTGCTGAGGATCAAGCCTGATGTCTACATCTCCCAGAAAGACAGGTCGCTGGCCGCAATAAGCTCGGCACGCGCAAGGCTCGCACAGGCTGAAGCCCAGTTCATACAGGCAGAGCTCTCTTTTAACAGATCCAAACAGTTATACGAGGAACAAACAGTATCAAAATCGGAATTTGAGCAGGCAGAAGCTTCATATTCCGTTGCAAAGGCAGAAGTTGATGCCGCAAAGTATTCGGTTATAAGTACAGAGGCCTCCCTGAAAGAGGCCAATGAGAATCTTGTTAAGACATCGATTTATGCCCCGATGTCAGGAACCGTCTCAATGCTGCTGGTTGAACTTGGTGAGAGAGTTGCAGGAACAGGTATGATGGCTGGAACGGAATTACTGAGGGTTGCCGACCTTTCAAGAATGGAAGCCCAGGTTGAAGTCAATGAAAATGACATCCCGAGGGTTGATCTCGGCGACACTGCCACTATCGAGGTTGACGCCTATGTTGATTACAAATTCAGGGGAATCGTTACTGAAATTGCTAATTCAGCAAAGACAACAGGAGTTTCAGCTGACCAGGTAACCAACTTTGATGTTAAGATACTTGTCCTGCCTGAATCTTATAAAGAGCTTGCTGACAAAGGCAATGCTAATCCCCTCCGGCCCGGAATGTCGGCTACCGTCGATATCCTGACAGAGACAAAACAGGGGATTATCGCGATACCCATTCAATCGGTTACGACGCGTACCGATACCACTAAAATTACTCAGACGGTATCGGACGAGGACATCCGGACCCTTGTATTTATAACCGACGGTGAACGGGCGCTTGCAAAAGATGTCAAAACCGGAATTCAGGACAACAGTTATATCGAGATCATCTCGGGAGTCTCAGCCGGCGACCGGGTGATTTCCGCTCCCTTCAGCGCCATAAGCAAGAAGCTGTCAGACAGTACACTTGTGGAGATTGTTAAAAAGGAGGATCTCTTTTCAATTGATTAGGTCAGGGGACCATCCTGAAACATGATAATTTGCCTTGAGACCTCAACTAATGTATGTTCAGTTGCTCTTTGCGACAAAAACGGTCCGGTTGCACTGAAAGAGAGCTCTGAGGACAAGTCGCATGCATCAAGGCTCACCGTCTTCATCGGAGAGCTGCTTTCAGAAGCAGGTATCAGGGCAGCTGACCTTGAGGCTATTGCCGTAAGCAAGGGACCAGGTTCATATACCGGTCTGCGGATAGGTGTCTCAACAGCCAAGGGGATTGCCTATGCGGCGTCGATACCGTTGATCGGTGTTGGGACCACTCTTTCGATGTTCCACGGAATCACTGAAAATTTCAGGAACAAATACGGACTAGACGAAACTTCATTGTTGGTTCCGATGCTGGATGCCCGCCGCATGGAGGTTTACTATTCGATCATGACAACCGGGGGAGATACGGTCAGGGAAATCACTGCTGAAATCATCGATGAACTAACTTTCAGTGACATCCCTGAAAGCGTCAGGTTGCTGATCTTCGGTGATGGGGCCTCCAAATGCAGGCAGGTATTGAAAAGGGATAATATTGTCTTTGCCGATGAGTTCAGGATCTCTGCCGCATATATGTATAAGCCTGCATTTAAATCACTTGTAGAACGTCAGTTTGAAGATGTTGCCTACTTTGAACCATTTTATCTTAAAGATTTCATAACTTCGCGTCCTAAAAAAAATATCCTTGGGAGGTAATTTGTCTGTTAAGTTCAGAGTTTATTAAGAAAAAGACATGAAGTTTATCATAGCTTTATTGTTGATCCTTTTGGTGCCTGAGTTTTCAGACTGTCAGGAGAAGGCATACATGCCCGGAGAAAAGGTAAATTTTGAAATCCATTATGGCGTTGTCCAGGGAGGTATTGCAACACTGGAGCTGAATACAGATACATTGAATGGCAAAGAGGTATGGCATTCGGTTCTTCTCGGTAAAACAACCGGTATGGCGGATGCAATTTTCAAGGTAAAGGATATTTATGAAAGCTATATTGAACCGGAATCAGATTTGCCTTTGCTTTCTGTCAGAAATATCAGGGAGGGCAGGTATACAAAGTACAACGAAGTGATATTCGATCATTATACAAGAACTGATTCGGCAATCCTTACAAGCGACCTTTCCGGAGTTCACATTGCCGAAAAGGGGATTCACGATATTCTTTCATGCTTTTATTACCTAAGGAACCACCAGCTTCCCAACTATGAAAGCCTTAAGAAAGGCGATATGATAACCATAATGACCTGGTTCACCGACGAGCTTTACCCGATAAGGCTAAGATACCTCGGAACATTTGAGATAAAGACAAAAGTCGGAAGGATGAAATGCCTTAAGTTTAATCCCGTGACCGAAGTGGGAAGGCTGTTTAAAACTGAGGATGATGTATCATTCTGGTTCACTGCCGACAGGAACTTTCTGCCGGTCAGGATACGGTTTGAGATATTTGTCGGGGCTTTTGTTGCCGAGATAGTCAGCTATGAAGGATTGAAATACCCTCTTGAATTAAAAAAGAAAGATACTAACCAATAAAAGAAAACTAAAATTCATATGGCAAGCACAGCAGATTTCCGGAACGGACTTGTAATTGAGTATAATGATGACCTGTTTACAATTGTGTCGTTCCAGCATGTAAAACCCGGTAAGGGACCGGCGTTCGTACGGACAAAATTGAAAAGCATCAAGACGGGAAGAGTACTTGATAATACTTTCTCCTCAGGTACAAAGGTTAATGTTGCCAGGGTTGAAAGGCGCCCCTACCAGTACCTTTACAAGGATGATATGGGTTTTTATTTTATGCACCTTGAAACATTTGAGCAGATCCATGTGGCTGATGATGTAATCGATAGTCCCGAATTTCTGAAAGAGGGGCAGAATGTGGAGGTGGTTATTCATACAGATACCGATACAGTGCTTTCGGTTGAGCTTCCTCAGTTTGTTGTTGTTGAAGTTACCTATACCGAACCTGGCCTCAGGGGCGACACTGCCAACAATGCTCTGAAACAGGCAAAAATTGAGACAGGCGGTACAGTAATGGTTCCGCTGTTCGTTAATGTTGGCGATAAGATCAGGATTGATACATCCACAAGGACCTACATTGAAAGGGCCAAATCATAATGCAATGACCGATAATAAGGCTTCAATCAACAGGCTGAGAATTTCCAAATTCAAGCTCGATGCACTGCTCGACATTACCCTGTCGATCAATGCAAACTGTCCGACTGAAGTACTTTTATCAAAATATGAATCGATCCTCCGGAACAATCTTGGAATTGGTAAAATACTCATTTACAAACATTCCCTGAAATGGGAATGCCTCCTTAACGGAGGTTTCCCGAAGGAAATCGAAACAGGCATTAACATTGAACTACAGCTTCTGAAATTCACCGAGACAGCCTTCAGAAATGAAGATCTCGGCATTCAGGGCGTCGATATAATAATCCCTGTTTACAATAATTATACTCCTCTTGCCTTCGTGCTTATCGGCGATATTGAAGAGGAAGGCGAGGGGATGAGCCCCGTCCTGAAGCATCTTACCTTCATTCAGACAATCTCAAGCATAATTCTGGTTGCAATCGAGAATATAAGGCTTTTCAGGGAAAGCCTGAAACAGGCAGCGATAAAAAAGGAGCTT
The DNA here is from genome assembly GCA_036848255.1 of Bacteroidales bacterium. Taxonomy (GTDB): domain Bacteria; phylum Bacteroidota; class Bacteroidia; order Bacteroidales; family VadinHA17; genus LD21. The sequence continues at coordinate 5,402 of DAIUKI010000108.1, forward strand.
GAGCTTGCAGCCAGGATGCAGAAAAACCTTATTCCCGACAACAGGACAATGCCTCAAAATAACCATTTTGTCGTGACTGGATTCTATTTTCCTCATTACGAAGTGGGCGGTGATTATTATGATTGCATAAAACTTTCCGATTCCATGACAGGGTTTTGCATTGCCGACGTGTCGGGAAAGGGTATATCAGCTGCGATCCTGATGTCGAATTTCCAGGCTAGTCTCAGGGCTCTTTTCACTCACGACATTGACCTGCCGATGCTTATTCAGAAGCTCAATAACTTTATTATTGCAAACGCAGCAGGTGAAAAATTCATTACCTTCTTCGTTGCCCGCTACGACCACATTAGAGGCATACTTGAATATATAAATGCTGGACATAATCCTCCGGTACTATACAACACCATAACCGGTCAGATCACTCACCTTCATTCGCTTTGCGTGGGGATCGGAATGATCGATGAAATTCCTCCGGTCAGGGAGGAAATCCTTAATATAAGCAACAATTCGAAAATAGTGTGTTACACCGACGGCCTTTCTGACCTTAAGGGCGACGACGGGAAGGAGATTCTTACCCGGGAGATAATAAGTCATATTAAAAACAACAACCCGGTAGAAAGCAATATCAATGAAATGCTCCGCGATCTCGGGATCCCCGATAACAATCCGGAACTCTTTGATGATGTCTCTATAATAGCTGCCGACATTATCAGGTAATCCTTAGCAAATAATAGTTTTTCTTTCCTTTCTGGACAAGCAGATATTTGTTGTTGAGCAGCAATTCAGGTCCGATTATCATTTCAGGGTTGTCGATCCTGACTTTATTGATGCTCAGTCCTCCTCCCTGGACAAGCCTTCTGAGCTCGCCTTTTGAAGCGAAAACCTGCGAGTGGTCGGTGCAGATGTCGGTGACGTTCACTCCCGCATGAATTATTTCGTTCCTGATATCAAAAACAGGCACTCCCTCAAAAACCGACAGGAATGTATTTTCATTCATCCTTTTGAGCGATTCGGTTGTGCCTTTTCCGAAAAGTATCTGGGATGCTTCAACAGCCGAATCATAATCTTCCAGCGAATGGACCATTACCGTCATCTCCTCTGCAAGACGCTTCTGGAGGATCCGCTCGTGGGGAGCCTTGTTGTGTTCCCCGATAAGTGAATCAATTTCATCACGGCCCAGAAGAGTGAATATTTTAATATATCTGGAAGCATCCTCATCGGAGACATTCAGCCAGAACTGGTAAAAATGGTAAGGAGACGTTTTTTCAGGATCGAGCCATACGTTGCCTGATTCGGTCTTGCCGAATTTTGATCCGTCGGCCTTAGTTATCAGCGGGCATGTCATTGCAAATGCTTCTCCACCTGTTTTCCGCCTGATAAGCTCGGTGCCTGTAACGATATTGCCCCACTGATCTGATCCGCCCATCTGCAGTTTGCATCCAATCTCATTATAAAGATGAAGGAAATCGGTCCCCTGAACAAGCTGGTATGAAAATTCCGTAAATGACATACCTTCCTTTGCATCGGCTCCAAGTCTCTTCTTAACAGAGTCCTTAGACATCATATAATTAACTGTAATATGCTTGCCGATATCACGTATAAATCCCAGGAACGAGTACTCTTTCATCCAGTCGTAGTTATTGACCATGATTGCCCTGTTTTCCCTTCCGGAGGAAAAATCAAGGAATCTCGAAAGCTGTTTTTTGATGCCTTCCTCATTTTTTCTCAGAGTCGTTTCGTCAAGAAGATTTCTTTCTTCCGATTTGCCCGACGGATCGCCTATCATGCCTGTGGCCCCTCCAACCAGAGCAACAGGAACATGTCCCGACCTCTGAAAATGAACAAGCAGCATTACCTGTACCATATGGCCGATATGAAGTGAATCGGCGGTGGGATCGAATCCGATATATCCTTTCGTTATTTCCTTCCCGAGCAGTTCTTCGGTGCCAGGCATGATATCATGGATCATACCTCTCCATTTCAGTTCTTCGACAAAATTCATAGATCCATATTTTATTCAGAGCTGCAAATATAGCAAAGAGGGTTAAATCGTGGTTCCTTGGGGTTTCTTTTTAAGCCTGTCGAAGCTTTTATCAAAGCCCCCTTCTCCGATTACCGGAAAAATTGCAGGAGCAATGTCGGCAATAGGACTAAACAGCCTGGAGTTTTCAATCTGTTTTCGCGGAAGAAATTTGTGTTTGGCATCAATGGCATTGAGGACTGTGAATATCACGCTCAGGATAAGAGCAGATTTAAACACTCCGAATATCAGGCCGAGAAGTGAATTAAGAAAACCCAGGGAGATTTTCTCAATGAACTTGTCGACAACCAATCCGACAAAATGGACCGCTATTACAATCAGAACGAAAGTAATAAGGAACGCTATTATTCCCACATACTGGCCGGTTATGTCAAAGAAATCATAGAGTCGTTCAGCAGTGAAGGAAGAGAATTTGATAGCTCCCCAGATGCCCAGGATAAGTGCGAGCAGGGAGGCTAGTTCCTTTATGAATCCGTTTATAAATCCGCGTGCCAGCCCGAATACCAGGAGGATTATAATAACCAGGTCGATCCAGTTCATAATTTGTTGATTTTGGGTATGAAATTAGGAAAGATTGGGAATTATACAAAAAAACAATACTTTTGCAGACTTAATGGCTCCATAGTTCAACGGATAGAATAGCGGTTTCCTAAACCGTAGATCCAGGTTCGATTCCCGGTGGAGCTACAATGATAACCTCGCTGCAATTTTATAACAATGTATTTTGTGTATGTACTTAAGAGTATTTCCACCGGGAGACTTTACAAGGGTTTTTGTACAAATTTAGAACTTCGGTTGAATGAGC
>DAIUKI010000109.1:0-8207 GCA_036848255.1 Bacteroidales bacterium
TTCCGGATCTTTCCGATATTCAATCTGCCCATACCAGGATCAAACCTTTTATCCATCGTACCCCTGTATTGACCTCACGGCAGCTTAACCGGATGTTTGATTGTGAATTGTATTTCAAATGCGAGAATTTCCAGAAAGTTGGTGCATTCAAGTTCAGGGGAGCAACAAACGCTGTCATGTCGCTTAATGACGATGAGAAGAAACATGGTGTTGTCACACACTCTTCGGGGAATCATGCTGCCGCTCTTGCTCTGGCGGCTGGAATGAACGGGATCAAAGCTTTTATCGTCATGCCTGAGAACGCCCCTTCGGTGAAAAAGGAAGCAGTTGCAGGATACGGGGCAGCAATAACTTTCTGCAAACCAACACTTCAGTCACGAGTGGAGACCTGCAGGGCAATAATGGAGAGGGAAAGAGCAACTCTTATTCATCCGTATGACAATTTCAATGTGATTTGCGGACAGGGTACTGCTTCACTCGAGCTTCTTGAAGACCAACCCGGCCTTGATATTATTGTTGCACCGGTTGGAGGCGGCGGACTGATGAGCGGAACTTCAACATGTGTAAAAGGTATCAATGGAAACATTGCAGTAATCGGTGCTGAACCGCTGAATGCAAATGACGCATGGAAATCCTTCAAGACTGGCACCCTGACTCCTTCTGTTAATCCTTTAACAATAGCCGACGGCCTGCTTACATCCCTCAGCGACCTTACCTTTTCAATTATTAAAAAGAATATCGATGACGTCTTAACAGCCAGCGAAGAGTCAATTATCAGCTCAATGAAGCTTATCTGGGAAAGGATGAAAATAATTATCGAACCATCATCCGCAACAGTGCTTGCTGTGATTAAAGAAAATCCCGGAATTTTCAGAGGTAAGAGAGTCGGGCTGATCATCTCCGGAGGCAATGTTGATTTAACGAGATTGCCATTCTAACCAACCTCCAATCAGCAACGGGCAACCAGGAACCGGATTAATTCTTTTTCCTGAAATATGCTATAATGGGATAGTGATCGGAGTATTTTACCTTTAAAATATCGAAATGCCGGCACTCCAGAACATCGTCATACAGGATATAATCGATCCTGTTCGGAGGATAATTGCCCTTGTAAGTGAACCCGGCTCCGTAGCCCGAGCTTACGAATGCATCATTCAGTCCTTTCCTGATCTTCCTGTACGAATACGAAACAGGGGTATCGTTAAAGTCGCCGGCAACAATTACAGGATACGGGGATTTGCCAATTCTGGCTTTGACAGCCTGTGCCTGGGATGCTCTTTTTGCGAATCCTTTTCTCAGGCTTGAGGAGATACTTACTATCTCGTTAAGTGTCTCCTTGTCATCCGATGTTTCAACAAGTTCATTCAGGAACGTGCGTTCCATCCTGTGGAGACGGAATGATTGCAGGTGATTGTTGAATACCCTGATCGTATCCTTTCCGGCCAGGATATCTGAGTATATCGAGAGGCTTGATGATTTTTCGTGAACAATATCACCCTTACTTATAATCGGGAATTTGCTTAGTGTAGCGATTCCATAATACCTGTTCTTCCCGGTACCGATCATCTTAAAATGTGAATAATACTTCCCGCCAAGAGCTGATTTGATTTCCTGCTCTTTCTGCACAGCATCTCCCATTATAAACATTTCCTGCAGACAAATTATATCTGCTCCCTGATTTCTTAGAAGTTCAAGTATCCTTTTTTCTGAACTGCTGGTGCTCACGCCCTCAAAATAGTTGAACAGACGGACATTGTAGCTCTGAACCTGGAAGGTCCCGGTCTTATCGCCCGACGGTTTTTGAATCTTGATGTAATTGGAAAAATGAGTAAAGCCTGCCAGAATAATAACAACTGACACCAACGCTTCCCATCTTAGCGCGACTGCCCATACGATCGCAAAAATAATATTGACAAGCAGAAGGTAGGGATAAGCAAGTCCGAAAAGGGCAGGCAGGGCAATTATATCAGGATTTATGTGAACCGATAGGTAGGATAATATCAGAAAGAGAGCAAACAGTATATTTACACCAAGAAATGCTCTGTATAGTAACTTCTTCAATACATTCTGATTTATCAGGGCTAATTTATCTGTATTCCTGAATAATTGTATGTGAATCTAATGATTTTTGATCAGACAGGAATAAGTATTCATGAAACTATCTGATTTTTGGATCAGTTTTTCTTTTGGCTTTCACTGAAGAGCAGATCCTTTTCTTCTTTTGTCAGGCTGTCGTAACCTCCCTTTGAGATCTTGTCAAGTATCTTGTTTATTTGTTCCTGATGGTCAGTTCTGGCTTTATTGTATTCATAATCAGTTGTCCTTTTTTTATATGTAACCCTCATCTTTTTCCGTGGTTTGAAAAGTGTGGCGAGGAAATCAATAGTTTTATTTATCCCTTTTCCGAGGTCACGTCCGTGGCGCAGGTTTACCGTGTAAAGATATCCGAACAAAGCTCCTCCGATATGGGCCAGTTTGCCGCCTGAATTCACTGAGAAATCCATAACGGTAGTGAGAATGAAAATCACCAGGGCAATCCATTTTATCTTAACGCGACCGAGAAGTATTAGATTTACCGAATAATCAGGTACATAGAGAGCTATGGCAACTACAATAGCCAACACCGATGCCGAAGCGCCTATTGCCACTGATTCGGAAACAACCTGATCGAAGACCGGGAAAATATTGAATGAGACTATATATACGATGGCACCGGTGATGCCTCCCAGAAGGTAGACGGAAACAAGTTTTTTCTGATCGAGATATTCAAGGAAGATGGTTCCGAACCAATAGAGCCACAACATATTAAACAGGATATGCAGGATATCCTTATGTGTGAACATATAGGTTATCAGTGTCCATGGCCTTAAAATCAAGTCTTTTATCGAGGAGGGCACCGAAAACAGATTCAGTATTTTCAGTGAAAGAGTCTGATCATTGAGAAGGTATCCTATTATCGATCCGACAGAGATAAACAAAAAAACAGCAATATTCAGATATATGAGCCTTGTCAGACTGCTTCCGGTCCTGAATGTTTTTCCGATATCGGCCCAGATACTCATCAATAAAGTGTTGTGGTAGTTTTTCTCCAGTATCTTATCATGATATAACCGAACAGCATGCCACCGAGGTGAGCGGCGTGAGCGATATTGCTTCCCGGCTGGGTAACCGCCAGGTAGAGCTCAATTGCCCCGTAACCGATTACAAAATATTTTGCTTTTATCGGAATGGGCGGAAAGAGAAGCATAAGCTGGGTATTTGGGAACAAAACCCCGAAAGCAAGAAGGACACCGAATATCGCTCCTGAAGCCCCGACTGTAGGGGTGTTCAGGAGCATTTGAAGCTTGAGCATTTCAGGGTCGGTGAATCCTTGTCCCTGCCTGAATAATGTGGTTCCCTGATCAATTACCATTTGAAGGTTTTCAGGACCGATGCTCTGAGCCAGCTGATTGTACTGGATTGCAAGAACTGCCTCATGAGTGAATGCTGCACCAAGGCCGCATATCATATAATAGATGAAAAATCTTTTTGGTCCCCACACATTCTCAAGGATCCCTCCAAACATATAGAGTGCAAACATGTTGAAGAACAGATGCCAGAAATCGGCATGCATGAACATGTGGGTAAGTATCTGGAGAGGCTTGAACAGCTCCGATTTCGGAAAGTAAAGTGCCAGAATGTTTGTAAGGTCAAAGCTGAAAACACTTTTTGCGGTCAACGTAGCAACCAGCATTAAGACATTAATCAGAATTATATTTTTTACAACAGGTGGCAATGCCGCCAATCCTTTGCCGAATCCGTTCATGAACTACTATTTAATTTCTTTTGATAAAACTGAGGCTAAAGATACTACTATCAATTTATCTGCCAAAAACAGATTGGGGGCTAAAGCCCCGATTAACCTATTATTTGCTTAAACCACGGCTTTAAAGCCGTGGTTATAGGAGCTAAAACCCCATCTAACCAACTATTTGCCTAAACCACGGCTTTAAAGCCGTGGTTTTGCAGCACCTGGTTACCAGGGGCTTTAGCCCATAACCTACCGGAGTCTTTTATCAATTTCTTCAAGCGTTATAATATTGATGACAGCCTTCCCTTTTGGTGAATAATTAGGCGACTTGCACATAAACAAGGTATCGAAGAGATCTTCCATTTCATTCTTCATCAGGACTTTACCGTAAGGTATTGCGGAAGCTCCGGCCATTGCCCGTGCTACCTTTTCCTTTATCCCGGTCGACGGATCCGACTGGGTTCTCTTGAACTCTTCAAGCAGGATCTCGAGCATCATCACAGGATCGGCCGAACCGATTTCAGCCGGACGGCCGGTCATCATTATTTTGTTACTGACTGTAAACGTAAAAGCAAATCCAAGAAGCCTTATGTCATCCTCAATCTCCTTCAGAACCATTATATCCGCCGGATTAAGCTCAATCGCTGCCGGGAAGAGTTCTGCCTGGCTCAGGCATCTGTTGCTGTTGAGGTTTTCAAGGTACTTTTCGTAGAGGATCCTTTCATGGGCCCGTTTCTGGTCGATAATCATAAGCCCGGATTTGACGGGACAGACGATATACTTGTTCTTTATCTGGAAGAATTTTCTGTCGTTTTCAGGCTTTGCAGGCTCCGGATCTTCACGCTCAAGTGCGGAATAAAGCTTTTCCCATTCAGAATTGTTCTCTCTTTCGAACCTTTCAATAAACCTGTTCTGGTTTGATGACTTCTCTTCTCCGGCAAAGGGATCATATCGGGGGTCAATCTCGATTGAAGGAGGATCGGGGATATCCCTGAAAGCCGATCTGACAGGAATATCAATCAATGCTTCATCATTAAAATCGAGCGATGGCACGATGTTAAACCTGCCAAGCGCTTCTTTCACCGAAGCCATAAGGATTTGCCAGATCAATCTTTCATCTTCAAACTTGATCTCGGTCTTGGTCGGATGAATGTTTATATCGATTGAAGCCGGATCAGTTTCCATAAAGATGAAATACGAGGGGATTGCCTCCGGCGGAAGAATGTTGTGGTATGCCTCAACAACTGCCTTATGAAAATAGGGATGTTTCATGAACCTGTTGTTGACGAAAAAGAACTGTTCACCATAGGTTCTGCGGGCATTCTCGGGTTTTCCGATAAACCCCCTGATATTTATCAGGGTTGTGTCGGTCTCAAGTGTAATGAGGTCGTTGTTTATCTGCTTTCCGAACACCCCGATAATCCTTTGCCGGACATTGCCCGGTCCGAGATTGTATATTTCATTATCGTTGTGATGCAATGAGAACCTTATCCCCGGGTGAGCAATGACGATCTTCTGAAACTCGGTAATGATATGCCTCATTTCAGTGTTGTCCGACTTCAGGAATTTTCTCCTTGCCGGGATGTTGAAAAACAGATTCTTCACCGAGAAACCTGATCCGGTATTACAGCTGCAGGGTTCCTGGGCTTCAACCTTAGAGCCGTTAATAATGATAATTGTTCCTGAATCATCCCCTTTTTTCCTGGTTCTCAGCTCAACCATCGATACGGCGGCTATTGAGGCCAGTGCTTCTCCCCTGAAGCCTTTGGTACGGATTGCAAAAAGATCGTGAGCGGAAGTTATTTTTGAAGTTGCATGCCTTTCAAACGACAACCGGGCATCGGTTTCCGACATACCGGTCCCATTGTCTACAACCTGTATCAGTGTCCGGCCCGAATCCTTGATAATGACATCAATAATTCCCGCTTCCGCGTCGACTGAATTTTCAACCAGTTCCTTCACAACTGATGCCGGCCGTTGAATGACTTCTCCAGCAGCTATCTGATTTGCAACCGAATCGGGTAAAAGCTTAATAATATCAGGCATCAGCGAAAGGGAATATTCAATACTTAATTATTAATCAATACGTTAGTAGGTCATTACCAGGGTTATTGCCCCATGCTTTGAACCTCTTGCAAATATAAGTATATTTGCATCATTACATTTGAGGGGGGAAACCGCATTTCATATTGCGGACCTTTTATTATTTTTATCTGCAGGTAACTTGATTTCTATACAAATTCTGTGTCTATGAAGAAATTGTACTTCTTTCCTGTAATCATCCTTATGGTTCTTTTGACGGGATGCAATAAAAAATCAGATGTCGATATCCTGAAAATAATGACTTTCAATATCCGCTACGATAATCCCAGTGACAGCATTAATGCCTGGCCAAACAGGTCAGCATTCCTGTGCAGGTTTTTAAATGATGAGGAACCCGATCTGATCGGAATGCAGGAAGTGCTGGCTAACCAATATGACTACATCGATTCCGTCATGACCGGCTACAGTTCGGTTGGGGTCGGAAGGACCGACGGAGCAAAAATGGGGGAGATGAATCCGGTATTCTTCAAAAAGGAGAGGTTTGACCTGATCAGGACAAAGACCTTCTGGCTGTCAGATACACCCGATGTAGCAGGTATAAAAGCATGGGGGGCTAATCTTCCCCGTATTGTAACGTGGGTAGAGCTTTCAGAAAAGACAACTTCAAAGCATTTTTATTTTTTCAATACCCATTTTGCTCATGATTCTGATTCAGCAAGAATTTTGAGCTCAGGATTACTTCTTAACAGAGTTGACAGTATTGCAGCCGATTTCCCGTTTGTAGTTACAGGTGATCTCAATATGCTGATTTCGAACAAAGGCTATGAAATCCTCACCGGTCCCTATGAGAGCGTTCCTTTGTTAACCGATACATATGCGGTCTCTGAAAAAAGGCCGTTGGGGCCGGCCTACACCTTTAACGGTTTTTCGGAAAGCACATCAACCGGCAGGATTGATTATGTTTTTGTGAGGACCGGAATGGAGGTTCTGGAACACAGGACCTTTATCAGAAAGGAACACGGAGTTTACATTTCCGACCACTGGCCGGTAATGGCAACAATATCACTAAAGTAATTACACTTTCCCGATGACCTGCCACCTGGCAGGCAGGTTACCAGGATTCACGCAGTTTTTCTGTAGCGCTTTACTGCCAGCGCGGTAAAGATCACGGCAATAATAATCAAAGAGTAAATATCCCTGCTGATATCCTGTATTGATGATCCCTTGAGCATCACCATCCTGTTTATTCTCATTATGTAAGCTACGGGATTTATAAGATCGAGTTTCCGGGCCCAGCCAGGCATGCTTTCGAGAGGAGTGAAGATGCCACTCATAAGTATGAAGATTATCATGAAGAAGAATGCAATGAACATGTATTGCTGCTGTGTCGCCGAAAATGTTGAAATGAATAAGGCAAATCCGAGGAGCGCTATCAGGAATATTGAAGCGGTCAGGAATAAAAGTGCAATGCTTCCTTCGAAAGGAACTTTGAAAGCCAGTTTTCCCAGCACAAGTCCGATGACTAGATCAACAAGACCAATTAAAAGAAATGGCACCATTTTGGCTATTATGAACTGATGTTTTTTGACAGGTGTCACGTTTATCTGCTCAATGGTCCCGGTCTCCTTTTCCCTTACAAGATTCAACCCTGCAAGCAGGAAGCCGATAGCCGTGACGAGGATGCCGAGAATTCCCGGAAGCATATAAAACTTGTAATTTAACAACTCATTGTACCAATAGCGGTTCTGAATATTTATTCGGGGAATTACAGATGCTTCCCGGATATTAATGTTTTCCATTGCCAGTCCTGCATTGAAATCCCTGAGTACTCCGTTCAGGTAGGCCCACGAAAGCTGTGCAGTAGTGGCATTTATTGCATTTACTGATACAAGTAACCTTCCAGGCTTACCCGTTCCGGTATCTTTTCCAAAATCATCGGGAATCTGGAGCACCAGGTTGCATTTGTCCTTAAGAAGGAGACCGTTAGCTTCTTCCTCAGAAAATGTTGAGTTGGTGATTTTAAAGAATGTCGATCCTTCCAGTTGGTTTATAAGACTTCTTGAAGTGGAAGACATATCACGATCGATAATGCACAACTTAATGGTTTTAATTTCAAACGTCACTGCAGGGACAAGGATCAGCATCTGGACAATCGGAACGCCGAAGATAGCCCTGCTAATGAATTTGTTCCGGAATATCTGGATGAATTCTTTTCTTATAAGATAGAATATGGTTCGCATTTGTTTTGTTTTTTTATCTTTAAATAATCCACCCCCAACCCTCCACCACTAATCTCTTTCGCTGGCGCGGATTTGTAATCCGTGCCTGTTTTAACCCCCACCCCCCCAGTAGGGGAGCCAGCTACCCAATCTCC